>NZ_JAUSUC010000015.1 GCF_030813365.1 Oikeobacillus pervagus | reverse complement strand
TGCACTACTTCTCGTGGATCTACTTTTCTCCTGTTCCTTCTTTTACACCTTTCTTGATTTGACTATTTCCCATTCTCTTTTGATCATTTCCCATGGGGATTTGCACTACTCACCGGCTTTTTTGCACTTGTTCTTTGCTTATTTGAACATTTCCCTCCGTATTTGACTATTTCCCGCGTTTTTTTGCACTACTTCTCGTGGATCTACTTTTCTCCTGTTCCTTCTTTTACACCTTTCTTGATTTGACTATTTCCCATTCTCTTTTGATCATTTCCCATGAGGATTTGCACTACTCTCCGGCTTTTTTGCGCTTGTTCTTTGCTTATTTGAACATTTCCCTCCATATTTGACCATTTCCCGCGTTTTTTTGCACTACTTCTCGTGAATCTAGTTTTCTCCCGTTCCTTCTTTTACACCTTTCTTGATTTGACCATTTCCCATTCTCTTTTGATCATTTCCCATGGGGATTTGCACTACTCTCCGGCTTTTTTGCGCTTGTTCTTTGCTTATTTGAACATTTCCCTCCATATTTGACTATTTCCCGCGTTTTTTTGCGCCCTCTATTCCTTCTACTACTATGCACAAAGAAAAAAAGGGAAACTCCGGTTATCGGGGTTCCCCTTTCACTATCCTTACTGATTAAATTGAGAAACAAAATGGGCCAATGTTCGCACCATCACACCTGTTGCGCCTGATGGACCAAGTGGATATTCTTTGTTTGTAGTGGCGGTCCCTGCGATATCGAGATGAACCCAAGGTGTGTTTTCTGCAAATTCTCCAATAAAGGCGCCGGCCATAATCGCATGTCCTTCACGACCCGGGGAATTATTTAAATCGGCTATTTTGCTGTTGCGAACACGTTCTTTATCTTTTTCAGTGTATGGCAAACGCCAAATAAATTCTCCGGCCTCATGGGAAGCTTCTAATATTTGTTCAAATAGTTCTTCATTATTCGTAAGGGCTCCGGTTTTATCTAATCCTAATGCAACAATGACTCCTCCTGTTAAAGTGGCAATATCGATTAAATAATTGGCCCCATGATGTTTCGCATATGTAATCGCATCTGCTAAAACTAAACGTCCCTCTGCATCTGTGTTTAACACTTCGATCGTTTTTCCATTCATCGAAGTGATTACATCATCTGGCTTAAATGCACGTTCACTAATGACATTATCCGTTGCTGGAATGACGGCGACAACGTTTTGCTCAGGACGCAATTCTCCGATCACTTCCATTGCTCCTAATACGGCGGCAGCACCCCCCATATCTGTCTTCATTCCGACGATACCAGCTTTCGATTTGATGGAATATCCGCCCGTATCAAAGGTAATCCCTTTTCCAACGAGTCCAATGACATCTTCCCATTGTTGTTTTCCTTGATATTTAATGGTGATCATTTTGGGAGGATTACTAGATCCTTGATTGACAGCTAAAAACGCTCCCATTCCTAATTTTTCAATCTCTTCTTTTTCTAAAATTTCTACTTCGAAAGCATATTTTTTTCCTAATTCTACAGCATAATTTGCTAATTCTTCAGCGGTTAATAAATTGCTAGGAATATTGACAAGTGTTCTAGCAGAATTTGTTCCTTTAGCAAAAGCGTTGCCTATTTTGAGTGAATCCGTTAGCTCTGAAACTTCTTCCCTCGAGTACACTTCGATTTCCTTAACGGCTCGATCCCTAGTTTGGGCCTTTTGTTTATAACCATAAAATTGATAGGTAGATAAATGGAAAGCTTCACTTAATGCTCTAGCAGCATCGAATACATCGATCGATTCCGTGATAAAAGAATCTAGGTAAACACCTACTTTTTCTGCATTTTTCACCTTTTTAAAAGCGTTGCCAAACACTTCTTTTAATTGTTCAAATGAAAGTTGTTTTTCTTTACCTAAGCCAATGAACACCACTTTTTTTGCGGGAATTTTTCCGAAAGAATATACGGTTGTCACGGCATTTCTTTTAGCTGATAATTCCCCTTCCTTTACTAAATCGGTTAATTGTCCCGAAAAGGCATCATCTAATGGTTGTAATATTCCTTCAAATTTTACTGGTTTTTCAAAAACCCCTATGAATAAACATGACGATTCATGTTGAAAAGGGTCAAGTTGATTTACTTTAAACATATTCCCACCTCCATTCTTCATTATAGCTGAAAAACCTCATTACTTCGTGTTTCAAAATATTTTTCTTACACAATTCTTATAGGTTCCTATGCTATACTATGGTTGATATTCTTAAAGCGGAGGTGCGAGTGTATATGCGAATTGTCTCCATCTGCCCTAGCAATACAGAATTGGTTGGATTTTTGGGTCTAACCGATCAATTAGTTGGTGTAGATAATTATTCAGATTGGCCTGAAAGTGTCAATCTTTTACCACGGCTCGGATCTGATTTGGACATTAATATGGATGAATTAGAAAAGTTAAACCCAGATATCGTCCTTGCATCCTTAAGTGTCCCTGGAATGGAAAAAAATATTGAACGATTGAAAGAAAGAAATTTACCTTATATTGTGACCAATCCTCAATCATTCGAAGAAATTGGGGAATCATTAAAAGAAGTTGGAAAAGTTTGTGGCGCTTTGGAGAAAGCAGAAGAATTCGTAGAAATTTATTTACGTCAATTATCTTTATTTAAACAAGCAGCACAGGAAATCAGGGAAAAACCAACATTATATTGGGAATGGTGGCCAAAGCCCGTTTTCTCTCCTGGAAAAATCAATTGGTTAACGGAACTCAGTGAAGCGGCTGGTGCCATGAACCTATTCGCTGATCAAGATACATCCAGTCATAAGACGGAGTGGTCAGAGGTCCTTGAAAAGAATCCAGACTATATTCTACTTGCTTGGGTCGGGGTTCGAACGGAAAAAATAAACCCAGCCATCGTGAAGAAAAGACCTGGTTGGACAGAACTTCCTGCTGTAAAGAATCATAAAATTTTTGTGATGGAAGAGGAACTATACTGCCGACCGTCACCACGGTTAATAAAAGGGTTGCATCAATTAGGAACCCGATTGCATCCTGAAGTATATAAGGATATTCCGCTCCATTCGATCTTTGGTTAAATTACAAAATGAAAGCGTGTTGCCAGCACGCTTTTTACTCATCTTTCGTTTTGATATACTGTTCTCGAAAGACTTGCATCGCTTCATCTTCATTTAATAGTTTCAACTGTTCTTCTGTTAAAGTACCGTTTCCTTTTTTTACGACGTATACCTCTACCGTTTTCTTGCCCCATTCATCGTAAACATCTTTTACTGTTTCATAATATAGGTCGATTTTATGCCCTTTTATCGCACTACCCGTATCCGCCACAACCCCATAACCATAATTTGGAACAAACAAAATCGTCCCGATCGGGAAAACATTCGTATCCGCTGCAATAGTAGAATATAAATCTCTTTTTACTTTCACACCAGAATAAGTGATCCCATAGCCAGGGTGATTAGGTGTTTTCCCTGTTGATTCGATCCCCGCTGTATAGCCAGTGGCTAACACGGTTGCCTTCGGATAAACGGACCAATTCATCTCCTCTTCTAATTTCCTTTGTTCTGGCAACCTATTTTTTGCTAAAAGGGCAGAGGGATCCTTTTCAAAATGTGAATAACGCTCCGACGTTTTTTTCCCTTGAAAAAATTTATTTATTAATACACTTGCTTCCACTCCTGATACTGCTTCATATGTTGATAATATCGCAGCCAAAAACAAGATTGTCATGAGAAGACGCTTTGCCATTTTTGGTAAATTTCCCATTTTTAATATCATTCCTCCCAAATTTAGTCGTTTCCAAACTTGGGGGATTTTATTCAAAAAGAAAAAATGCCAAAGCGCCGCAGGTCTGACATACGATTTCGTAGTTTTCGACTGAGATATAGGAAACACTTTGAGGCAGTGCACGAGCTGATGTTGACTTATCGTAGGAATATCCACAGTTTTTAATTTTAATTTTTCCTAAACAGTAAAAAAAGACCTACTAAAATAAAGTAGAGTCTTAAAACATCCGGTATCCTTTTTTTCGAAGAATTCTCATCGTAGTCCCTGAGACGATGGCTCCAGCCAATCCACTTAGTACAATTAAAATATCCGGAACTTTTAATGACGTAATCTTTGTTCCTAATATACGAAATGCTTCACTCGTATTTGTGAAGTAATCCCATGTACTGATTCCATCAATTAAAATAATGGTCACAATCGGAAAGAGAAAAGCCATGATCCAAGTCATACGTAATAACATATTTAAAATAAAGCCAATTCCAAAAAATAAAACAAAAAACAATAGCATCGATATTAATAAAACTGCGATATGCATAAGGATCCACCTCCCTCGACACAAAAATAAGTGTACTGAATGTTTCAATTTCCGTCAACAAAATAGTACAAAATAGCGAGAAATACACAGGAATGTCATAAGTTATTCAAATACCCTTTTATATTGGAAAAAATTATTATTGCCAAAAGGGGGTAAAAAATGTTATATTATCAGAAAATTCAATAAATTATAAAGGAGTGGAACATATGAAAACTGAAACAAAACAAAAAGAATGCACCTATTGTTCAGGTAGTGGATATTTTCAACTCCTATTAGGCGGTTCTGAAACTTGCCGACATTGTGAAGGAAATGGAAAAGAAAACGTAGAGGAAGCTTAAAATATTTAAAGCCGGGATCCCTAACCTTTTTAAACGGATTCCGGCTTTATTTTGTTCATCGAAAACAAAATCTCTCCTTTCAAGTCTGGCTTTAAACTCGAATGGATGATTCCATTTGGTGTCGCTTCTTTGATCTCTATAGCAATCCAAAACTCTATCCCTTATTACTGAAGAAAGGAAACAGCGTATTGGACTAAATCATAAGATCTTTCCCTAGTTTTTTAGTAAGGGGAAAAATGAGGATTCTTCTATTTATTAAAAATGATTCTGGCTCTTCCCTGATTTTGCCATATGAAAATAGGAGCAGTTCCTATTCCTCTCGTAACGTGGCAAGAAGCTAAGCGGAAAGAAAATAACCTGGAAAACATGGGGACGGTCATACTTTTCAAAGGTTTGTCACATTCGTTTCAGTTGCTCCAAAATAAGAAGCAAATTTTAGGTGATCCGCATTGTACTGTGATAAAATGATGTTAACTTTTCGAATATGATTGGAGGTATTTCTTTGAGAGAGGATCAAAAGGTATATGATATTACGATTATCGGCGGAGGACCTGTCGGCTTATTTACAGCGTTTTATGGTGGATTGAGAAAGGCGAGCGTCAAAATTATCGAAAGCCTTCCACATCTTGGTGGCCAATTATCCGCCCTTTATCCGGAAAAATATATTTATGATGTAGCCGGGTTTCCTAAAGTAAAAGCCCAAGAGTTAGTTGACCGCTTAAAAGAACAAATGTCTCAATTCGAAACAACCGTATGCCTGAAGCAATCTGTCGAAAACATCGAAAAGATAGAAGATCAAGTGATTAAGCTAACGACAGATCAAGAAATACATTATAGTAAAACGATTATTATTACAGCAGGAAATGGTGCCTTCCAACCACGGAAACTAGAAATTGAAACTGCAAGCCAATTTGAAGAGCAAAACCTTCATTATTTTATTACCGATTTGCAAAAGTTTAAAGATCGACGTGTCCTCATTTGTGGAGGTGGAGATTCCGCTGTCGATTGGGCCTTGATGCTTGAACCTATTGCCAAACAAGTGACGATCGTCCATCGTCGTGATAAATTCCGGGCACATGAACATAGTGTGGAACAATTACTTTCCTCTAAAGTGGCCGTAAAAACGCCATTCACCCCAACAAAACTTATAGGTGATGAAAACGGAATTAAAGAAGTACAATTGGAAGAAGTTCGTGGGGATCAATTGGAAACGATTCCAGTGGATGATGTCATTGTGAATTACGGTTTTGTCTCCTCCCTTGGTCCGATGAAAAATTGGGGACTTGAAATTTCGAAAAATTCAATTATCGTCAACTCCAAAATGGAAACAAATATCGAAGGGGTTTATGCCGCTGGTGATGTTTGTACATATGATGGGAAAGTCAAACTCATTGCATCCGGTTTTGGTGAAGCGCCAACAGCAGTTAATAACGCCAAAGCATACATGGACCCGAAAGCAAGAGTCCAGCCTCTTCATAGTACATCGATTTTTGAACAATAAAATAAAAGGGCTCTAAAGAAAAGTCAGTCATCCTGCTCTTCTGAAGAGTCCCTCATTGGTCAAAATATTAAAGGCATAACACCTGAATTTTATTTGATGCTTGCAAACACGGTCATTTTTTCAGACGATTAGCATTCCTCAGGCTTACCCGTATTTGTCGCTGTTCGGAACGATGATCCACAGCCACATGATGCAATCGCATTTGGATTGTCAATGGTGAAGCCGCCACCTAACATGGATTGTTTATAATCGATCACTGTTCCTTTTAAAATGGCCGCACTTTCCTCATCGACTAGAATGGAAATTCCATGTTGTTCTAGCTGTTGATCGCCTTCATTTTTTTCATGGTCAAATCCCATTCCATAGGATAAGCCACTACATCCGCCCCCTTTAATGGCGACACGTAGGAAAGCCCCCTCTTCTTCATTATGCTTCATCATTTCTTTCACTTGTGATGCCGCAGCTTCCGTAATTGTAATGAGTTCACTCATCATTTTTCCCTCCGTTCTATCATACTTTATGCTAAGCAACCCGCTTTTTTACCTATGTTTTTACCTTATTATAATTATAAACATTGTTTATTGTGCACTCAACTAACATGCTTCAACCTCCCTATCCATCATATAGGATGATTTTCCTGATGAACTTCCTATTTAATCATTCTTTTTTCTCATATTTATGATTATAATAGGGTCATAAGTCCTTTTTAATAAAATGAAGGGGGCCAATAAAATGGACGAAATTACCCCGCTTTATGGAAAAAAAGAAAAATGTTTATTTTGTCATAAGTCTTTTATCACAAACAAAGTCCGGTCACGTTTTATAAAGGTAATCGGTCACGACACTGACCTTTGTCCCATTTATGAAAACAATGACATCAACCCGCTTTTTTATAATGTTAAAGTGTGCCCTCATTGTGGTTTCTCCTTTACGGAGGATTTTTCACCCTATTTTTCACCGAACACAAAGGGGCAAATTGAAGCTCATGTATGTGCCCAGTGGGTCCCACAGGAGAAATATGAGAAGGAGAGAAACATACAGGTTGCTATTAACAGCTATAAATTAGCCGCTTATTGCGCAAATTTAAAAAAAGAAAAACATATTACGATTGCAGGGCTATTGTTAAGAACGGCCTGGCTCTATCGTGAATTAAAAAATGAAAAACAAGAAACACGCTTTTTAAAATTAGCCGCCGACCATTATTATGAATCCTATATGGCAGATGATTTTACAGGAACACAAATGACTGATGTAAAAGTTCTATATTTAATCGGGGAGTTGAACAAAAGAATCGGGAAATGGGAAAAAGCGAGCACCTATTTTTCAAAAGTGATTGAAAAGCAAAGGTATTCAACCGAAAAAAGAATCATTGAAATGGCCCGCGAACAATGGTACGAACTGAGGGATACGATGAAAGAGGTTAAATAATAAGTTATGGAAGAAACAAAAGCGCAAGCGCCGCAGGTCTGGCGTACGGATTTCGCAAGTTTCGACTGAGATAAAGGAAACGAGAGTGAGGTAGTACACGAGCTAATGTTGACTTATCGGAGGGAGAAAACGGGAAAATTTTCTAGACGTGGACAACATTGTTAGGTTATGCACAGTACTAAAATTTTTAGTATCCTAAACAAAAAATCAGGCTACCCTATATACCTTAAGAGATAGCCTGGTTTAAAGTTTGTCCATTGTAAATGAACAGATTTCATTAAAACATAGGGTTTTCTTCCAAATACTCATAAATATTTTTAACAAGCTCCTCTGGTGTATCTCCATCTACCGGCTCCCCGTTCACAACAGCGTACAGATTTTCCGCACAACGACTGCAATAACTGCAACAGCCATACTCAATCACATCTAAATTCGAATCTTTTTCTAATATCTCAAGTGCTTTCTGAGCACCATTTGCCAAATTACTAATACAAAATTCAATTAATGGTTTCAATTCATCTCACCTCACAAAAACTATTGTACTATTAGTCACCCTTTGGTTAAAGAATAAAGATCATTTTTTTAGTTTTTTCAACAATTTTTTCAAAGAACAAAAGCAAAAATGCTTCAGGTCTGAGTACGGATTTCGCAAGTTTCGACTGAGATAAAAGAAACACTGCGAGGCCCTTCTCGAGCTGATGTTGACTTATCGGAGGGAGAATACGGAGAAATTCGCTAGACGATAGGCGCTGGAGCTAGAGGAGACAAATGCGGAAGCGCCTCGCTCATCGGCGTACGGATTTCGCAAGTTTCGACTGAGATAAAGGAAACACTGCGAGGCCCTTCCCGAGCTGATGTTGACTTATCGGAGGGAGAATACGGAGAAATTCGCTAGACGATAGGCGCTGGAGCTGAGGAGACCACATTTAAAAAAGTGACCCACCGTTCTTTATTTTTAGAGTTTCCTATACCAAGAATAAAAACAGCCAAATGCTGTTGTGTATTATTCATTCTTTCGATATACTTCATAATGGAATAGTAAATAAAAAAGTGAGGCACTGTTCAGCTACGATATGCAAAAGAACTGCCTTGACGTGGCGTATTTTGTCACAGAAAGGATGTGCTTTTGACCTCGAGTAGCTAGGAGCCACAGCTAGATTAAAAATGCGAGGCGACTGTTCAGGGGCGACAAGCATCTGATCAGCCTTGTCGTCGCGTACTTTGCGACAGAAAGGCAGAGCAGATGACCTCGAGCCACTAGGAGCCACAGCTAGATTAAAGGGTTTATTTTTTTGTAAGGGATTTTTTCTAGAGGGATTTTTTCCATCAAAAGCATTAAGCAAAAGGGGAAATAATAATATGAAACATTTAGTGTTACTTGGAGGGGGATATGGGAATATGCGCGTTCTGCTGCGCTTATTGCCAAACCAGTTGCCTGATGATGTTACCATTACTCTAGTTGATAAGGTACCGTATCACTGTTTGAAAACGGAGTATTATGCTCTAGCCGCTGGGACTATTTCTGATCAACATATTCGTGTTCCATTTCCAGAACATCCACGCCTGAATCAAGTCTTTGCAGAAGTAACTAATATTGATATTGAAAATCAACAGATTATCTGTAAAGATTCCGAACCTATTCACTTTGATGATTTAGTGATTGGTTTAGGCTGTGAAGACAAATTCCATAATGTTCCGGGTGCTGAAGAATACTCTCTTACCATTCAAACGATTGGAAAAGCAAGAGTGTCTTACCAACATTTATCCAATATGCCAGCAGGTTCGATTGTTGGAATAGTTGGAGCAGGATTAAGTGGAATCGAATTGGCCAGTGAGCTTCATGAGAGCCGTCCAGATTTGGACATCAAATTATTTGACCGTGGTACACGAATTTTATCCGCTTTTCCAGAGCGTCTTAGTAAGTATATTCATGAATGGTTTACAGACCATGGCGTAGAAGTAGTGAATAATGCCAATATTACAAAAGTTGAACCTGGTCTTCTCTATAATCACGAGGATCCAGTTCAATGTGATGCCATTGTTTGGACAGCCGGAATTCAACCTAGTAAGGTCGTCCGTGAAATGGATGTAGAAAAAGATCGTTCAGGCCGCGTTGTTCTAACAAAGTATCATAATATTCCTGAACATGAAAATGTATATGTCGTGGGTGATTGCGCAAGTCTACCACATGCTCCAAGTGCGCAACTAGCTGAAGGACAAGCGGAGCAAATTGTGCAAGTCCTGCAAAAACGTTGGAACGGTGACCCACTTCCAGACGAACTTCCAGAAATCAAACTTAAGGGCATTTTAGGTTCTTTAGGTAAAAAACAAGGATTTGGATTTGTAGCCGATCGCGCGATTACCGGTCGTCTAGCCCGCCTTATGAAATCTGGAGTACTTTGGTTATACAAATATCATAACGGATAAATTTCTAAATGGGGTTTTCTCAAAAAGAGCCTGTCTCCGCAAAATTTCTAATCAAAATAAATTGGAATGTGGAGCCATCGCAAACTTTTGGGATGACCCTATTTTTCGTTACTGCTTGGGTGTGCGTTTCTTGGGAAATGATCATTTCCCAAGTGCTTTTGCTTATTTCCCAGAAGGTTTTGCGTTACTTCTGAAGTTATTTGCGCTACTTCCGGGGTTATTTGCACATTTCCCAGAATATATGACTATTTCCCGCCATTTTTTGCGTTACTTCTCCCAATTTGCACAACTTCGCCTATCCTGCTCTTGTTCACTGATAGTCCCCTATTTTTACAAATCTTGCCCGTTCATCCCGCATCTTCTCTGATAACCTCATTCACTACGGTATCCGTATTTTTCCATCTCTGCATAAATCGCTTTTAATCTTGGGTTTCCTTCTCCTACGATTTGTTCTTCTATTAATACGACGGGGTAGAACATATCTTCGTCGATGATTTTTTGGCAGAAGGATTTTTTTAGTTCATCTTCTTGTGGTTGATGAATATCTACATAAGATATTTTGAAAGGTTGATTTGGAAATTTCCGCGAAACAGCGGCCTCAATCCATTCGTATGTTTCTTTTGATGATGGTGAATTCACACAACTTGCACAAACGACCTCTGCACCGTAAATGATAATTTCCACCTGTTTATCCATGTTGACATCCTTTCAGCTCTCTTTTTTCACGTTCATTTTTTTAGCTTTACATTAGTGTACACGAAAATAAGAAAATTCGAAATAAAAATATTTCAAAAGACAATCGACTCGAATGGATTTTTTATTTAATACTCTTTATAATAGAAATAGTAGAAAGGAGTCGATAAGTATGTCTGACCAACAAATGACCGAGCAAGTACAAGAAGTATTAGATAAATTACGGCCGTTCTTACTTCGCGATGGCGGAGACTGTGAACTTGTCGATGTAGAAGATGGAATTGTAAAGCTACGTCTTTTAGGGGCATGCGGAAGTTGCCCGAGTTCTACCATTACTCTTAAAGCCGGAATCGAACGCGCTCTTTTAGAAGAAGTTCCAGGTGTTTTGGAAGTAGAACAAGTTTTCTAAGTCTATTTTTATACAGAAGACTATTAACTCCCTCAACATCTATGTTTGAGGGAGTTATTTTTATAACATGATTTGTTTATTTACAAGTGTATGTGGGATTTTTTCTTTTAATATTTGATCAATGTTTGAGCAGCTTAATTGAATCATTCTCATTCTAGTCTCAACCGATGAACTTCCGATATGGGGAAGTGCGACCACATTAGGAAGAGTCAGCAATGGATGTGTTTCATCAATCGGCTCTTTCTCGAACACGTCTAAGCCTGCCCCACCGATTACTCCATTCTTTACTGCTTCATATAAATCCTGTTCATTGACGATAGGACCTCTTCCTACATTGATAAAAATCGCGTCCTTTTTCATCATATTAAATTGCTCTTTTTGAAACATTCCTTCCGTCTCAGGAGTCAAAGGAGCTAAGCAAACGACAAAATCAGCTGTTCTTAATAGTTCTTCAAACGAACAGTATTTGGCGCCAATCTCTTCTTCTACTTCGATTTTTCGTGTACGGTTATGATATAAAATATTCATATCAAAGCCTTTCGCACGTTTTGCTACTTTGGATCCAATTTTCCCCATGCCGACAATTCCAAGCGTTTTATGATGAATATCTTTTCCAGCTAATAAAAAAGGAGACCAACTTTTCCATTGACCATTTTGAATATATTTTTCCGCTTCTATCATCCGTCTAGCGGTTACCATCAGCAAAGCAAATGTTAAATCTGCCGTTGTATCTGTTAATACATCCGGAGTATTGCATACGGCTACCCCATATTTCGTCGCCGTTTCCACATCGACATTATCATATCCAACTGCACAATTGGCAATGACTTTTAACTGTTTAGCATTCGCAATCAATTCCTCATCAATCTTTTCGGTAATCATCGTTAATAATGCATCGACATTTTTAGATTTTTCCAATAATATCTCTCGTGGAATAGGAACATCTTCCTCTTCCCACATGTCGATATGATATTGATTTTTTAAATCCTTTATCGCTGCATCAGGTAATTTTCTCGTGATTAAAATAATAGGTTTCACCGCTCCATCCTCCCTCTCCTTGCCATCTTTTTGTTTATTTTACCATATTGAGTCTTTGGCAAGAAGACACTCATTTTAGTGTAGCCATGCAATCAACGGAATCCGATATTGGCGTACGGGGACATTCGCTATTTCGTAAAAGAGTGCGAGAAAATGTTCATAATCTGTCGCATCTCTTATTGCTCGATCTAATTGCTCTTCTAATTGCTTTTTCGTCTGGGTCTCTGTGGTTAAAAAATAATCTTCTATACATTCAAAATAATGGAGTGGAAATAATAATCTTGCATAAATTAATCTCCATGAAAAAGCGGATAATGATCGTAATGATTGGTATTCATTCAAAAAGGTTTGGATATCCTGCCGGTAAATTCGTGAATGACTCCAATAGGTTGATCGAATCCATTCAGCTAGATCCCGACCTGGATGATCAAACACCCAGTCTAGGGGATTGCGAATGAATAAATCATCTCCCCATGATTTACGATGAAAACGGTCATGGCAAATAGTACCTGAATCCACTTCTTGAGGCTGTTCATCTATTTCAGTATCCACTATATATTGAATGGCATTTTCCGCAAGCCCCATATAATAGGGATAGGACTTAACGAACATCTCTTCAAATGAATCTTCAGGATGCTGACGGATAATCTGATGAAATAAGCTTTCTAATTGTTCAAGCCTTTGTTCCCATAAATATTTCCATTGACCGATGCGGCTTGCATGCTGAATATTTTCATTCATATATTGACCTCTATTGTGAAATCTGGCCAACTTCCTTCCATAACGAATCGAAGCGGGGCTTGGGATCCGATTATTTTTTAACACAACATAATCTGCTTCATTTACCGTCATTAAAAAACGACCGTCTTTATTTGAAACAAAAGTTGAAACAGATGGATCTCCCTTTGCCATTAAATGATTAGACATTTTGTGTAATTCTGCTAATAATTCTTGTTCCCAGTTGGTCACATTACTAATAGTATATAGAAACCCTTTGGAACTGTATCTTAAATCAACTCCATCTTGCAAAACGTCTTCAATTTTTACACCGTAATGTCTTTCTAATAAATGGTGTAATTCCACCTGAACAACCCCCTTTTATTGGATTTTATTTCAAAAGATATTATCATATATATGAGCCATCTTTTAATTCTAGTTATCATTCACGTATTGATCGTGTTTTGCCTGCTAAATCGAATGATGAATCCTTCGAAAATCGCATAAATACTCTTTGTTTCACATAACCTTAAATACAAGCATGAAGAAAGAAAAGGTGATCAAGAATGAATGGAAAAAGTGATAGCCCCATGGATTTAACTGAAAAAACCGCCCGAAAATGGTTAACAGATCGAGGAGTCAAAATTGAAGATATTGCCGAACTCGTCATGTTTCTTCAAAATAAGTATCATCCTGACTTAAAAATGGAAGAGTGTATTGAAAATGTAGAACGGGTATTGGGAAAACGGGAAGTTCAAAATGCCATTATTACCGGAATTCAAATGGATATTTTGGCGGAAAAGAAGATGTTAGAAGAACCTCTTCAATCTATTATTGAAACGGATGAGGGGTTATATGGTGTTGATGAAATACTTGCTTTCTCGATTGTAAATGTGTACGGTTCCATTGGGTTCACAAATTATGGATATATAGATAAACAAAAACCTGGAATTTTAGATCGTTTAAATGATAAATCAACCGGTGAGGTCCACACCTTTTTAGATGATATTGTCGGTGCAATTGCGGCCGCCGCTTCCAGTCGCTTAGCCCATAGAGCAGCAAATACCGAATGAAAACAAATGCGGAAGCGCCTTGTTCATCGTCGTTCGGATTTCGTAGTCTTTGACTGAGATAAAGGAAACACAGCGAGATGGTTTTGCGAGCTGATGTTGACTTATCGGAGGGAAAAGACGGAGAAATACGCTAGACGATAGGCACTGGAGCTGGATGAAAACAAATGCGGAAGGGCCTTGTCCATCGGCGTACGGATTTCGTAGTCTTTGACTGAGATAAAGGAAACACAGCGAGACGGTTTTGCGAGTTGATGTTGACTTATCGGAGGGAAAAGACGGAGAAATACGCTAGACGATAGGCACTGGAGCTGGATGAAAACAAATGCGGAAGCATGATAACATTTTTCAAGGGTGACCCTCAGTTCTAATTTTTTTAGTTGCTAAATAGAACAAAATGCCAGGAATCCTCTACTCATTTCTAGGAAAGGAACCTGGCACTTTGTTTTCACACAAACTATTATACCGACCATTCATCTAGATTTTGAATGGCATAGGTCGGTTGGATTGAATATTGTTTTAAGTGTTCTGGCGTTGTGACTCCCGTGTGAACTAATAATGTATCCAGTCCAGCATGAATACCCGCGAGAATATCTGTTTTATAATTATCCCCTACCATTAAGGTTTCTTCTTTAGACGTTCCTAATGTTTTTAATGCTTGCTCCATGATGATTGCCTCTGGTTTTCCAATGAAAATAGGTTCTGTCTCGGTGGATACGGAAATCATAGCTGTTATCGAACCATTTCCAGGTAGAAGTCCTCTTTCTGTTGGAATGACAATATCTCCATTCGTCGAAATAAAAGTGGCTCCATTTCTTATACCTATACAAGCCAAGGTCAATTTTTCATAATTGATTTCCCGGTCAATTCCCACCACAACAAAATCTGGCTTTTCATCTACAAATGTAAATCCTTTTTGTGTAAGAGCTTCACGAATTCCTTCTTCCCCAATAACAAAAACAGTTGCTGCTGGCTTTCTTTCATACATAAAGTTCGCTGTTGCCATTGAAGTGGTAAAGATTTGTTCAGGTGTTGCTGGTATATTAAAAGTCGTCAATTTCTCTGCTACTTGTTCTTTTGTTCGGGAAGAATTATTGGTGACAAATAAATAGGGAATCTTTGCTTGAATTAATCGTGAAATAAAATGTTCCGCTTCTTTAATTTTCTCCGTTCCACGATAAATTGTTCCATCTAGGTCAATTAGGTACCCTTTATATTTTTTCATAAAACAACCTCCATAATTTCTTCCATCGTTTGAAATAAAAATGAACAAA
Organism: Oikeobacillus pervagus; assembly: GCF_030813365.1. Classification (NCBI taxonomy): domain Bacteria; kingdom Bacillati; phylum Bacillota; class Bacilli; order Caryophanales; family Bacillaceae; genus Oikeobacillus; species Oikeobacillus pervagus. The sequence continues at coordinate 57,531 of NZ_JAUSUC010000015.1, read as the reverse complement.
ACGCCTTCAAAAATGAAAGCGTCATCTTTTAAAAGCTGAAACAGGTCCAAGTTCATTCGTTAAATAATCTCTTACTTTCGTTGGAAACTGTTTGACTTCATCTAAGTTCTCTTTAAATACATTCTCTATTTCGGAATGGTCTATTTTCGTATAATGTTGAACAATTTCTTTTCGGAAACCAATGACCTTTTTTAATGCTGCTGAAAGTTCATCTGTCACTACTTTTTCATCTGTTAAAATATCGACAATATCTTCATAACTCCCAGGGTCACGCATGATAAATCCATCGATCATTGAATTTCCAACATCCAGAATCGATTCAATTACCGTATGTATGATTCGCTCTAATGCCGCTTTCTCAATCGCTGTGTTCCATTCTTTCTGACTAGTAAATGTCTCTAATTGTATTTCAAGAAATTGAAGTGTTTCTTCCATTTTATCTCGGTCAATAAAATACATTTCGCTACACCCCTCCATTTTTACTTTTCCTCACCTTCTTATTTTACCACATATTTTTCCTCACAATCACTATTCAATGGAGATGCATAGTTGAACATGCTAAAATAGCTTTTAAGTATGAATTTTTGCGGAGGTGAGGATGATGGACAGGTTTTTTTTATATGATGAAAAGGAACAAACGAAAACTCGCTTTGTTAGTTTTATGGGAGAACATCAACGTTTTGATTTAGCTATTACTCAAACAGATCGGTATTATGGGAAGAAATTAGTGTTAAACCTTCAGGGGAATCGCTATGCTATTATTGGTCAGGATGATTTAGAAGAACCAGGTTATTTAGAGTCGGTATTTCAATTAGACGACGAAGATGCAGCCGAGCTCCGGGACTTTTTATTTGAAGTGATTTAATTATTGCATCCTTTTCTCCCTAATACGCATACTACAAGTGAAAGGTTGATTTCTTTCACGGAGGTGCAGAACCATGAACGGTAAGCATAATTTAAGGGAAAATCAAGAAGAATATACAGATGTTTCGAATGTCGAAACGATGAGGAATTTTTTAACAAGTGAAGAACTTCCAGAAGGTGCATATGGTGCGCCACAGGGAAAAGAAGAGCCAGTAGAAAATAAATCGACCCCTTGGGAAGAGGGACAACGTTTTCACAATCCATTTGGTTATGAAAATAAAACCCTTCACCAAAATTTACCGAGACAAATGGACGGGGCACACCCTCCACATGATGACCCAGAACGTGATAATCAACGACCATATACAAATGTCGAACATGGAAATTAATAGGTCAGGTAACACTGACCTATTTTTTTACTTTTTTTAAGACGAAGTAGGCACATCCAAAGTTACAATATTCATACAAATACTCTTTCATTGTGCTTATTTTTGTATCAAAACTTGCCTTTTGGTTATGATCTTCAAAAAAACCCTTTAAACGCAGTTGATTATATCCCCAATCCCCAACGACATAATCATATTTCGTTAAGATCTCACTATATCGACTGCGAAAATCATCTTCTTTAAACCCATTCCTATAATCCTCAACCAGTTCATAGCAGTGGTGGTTAATACAAATCATCCTTACACCCCTTTCGATCTCATGATGTATATATACATTTGTTCTTTTTTACCATACAAAATAAAAATGCCCCTTTATTATACCATACTGGAATTGAAAAAAACTTAGGTTGGTATGGTCTTTCTGCTTTTTCACTTTGGAATGAATTACTAAGGGAAATTGAAAAAAATGTGGTCATCCTACTTATTAGGGAGGTGCAAGTCATGAAAAAATCATTGATTACTGCTAGTTTTCTAAGTATTGCTTTATTGGTCGGATGTAATACGAATGATATGGCAGACCAGCCGGGTATCTACCAGCAAAACGGCAATACTTTAAATGTTAGTGACCGCGAAGATTTATATAATGATCGTGCGGACAATAACATTATGACAGAAAATCGTTCTGAAAAATTTGGATATGTCAGGCAACAAAAAAGCCCTGTTCAAGGGGAAAATGTTTCTTATAAAAATATGCACACGATGGATCGGGAGCAAGTCGCTGATTCTATTAGTCGATTAGCGGTAACCATCCCAAATGTTGATGATGCTTCCGTGTTAGTCACAAGTGAAGAAGTCCTTATCGCTTACACTATGGATGCTCAAAATAAGGACAAGCGTGAACGCACAGCCGTTGCCGATCAAGTAAAGAAAACCGCGATGAGTGTTGTGCCACGCTGGTATCATGTCTATGTAACCGATGATCCTCATCTACGACGGGATATTGAGAATATCGCCACAATGGATGCCGGATCCAATAATGTAAAAGCGACGATTGATCAAACCATCGATCGAATGGTCAAAGAATCTCCACAAGGATCCCCAATGAGCCAAGGCGAAAACGAAAACGGGGAAACTAAGGGAGAAAAATATGAAGAAAAGCATAATAAACGATAACTGAATGCACGTCCTGTGGGCTTTAGAGCAATTATTCATATACGGGATCAGCAAGGCTTGCCGGTTTTGCGCATATATCTTCGGGAAATACGCATATATTTTGGGAAATGTGCATATCTCTCAACAATAAGCGCAAATCCTTTTAGAAGCAGTGCATATGGACTTGGGAAATGTGCATATAACCCTGGGAAATTGGCATATCCATTTCGGATGCCTCATTATTTTTTCGGGATCAAAGCTTGCCGGTTTTGCGCATTTATCTTCGGGAAATACGCATATATTTTAGGAAATGTGCATATATTTTAGGAAATGTGCATATCTCTCAAGAATTAGCGCAAATCCTCTTAGAAGTAGTGCATATGTCCTTGGGAAATGTGCATATACCCATGGGAAATAGGCATATCCATTTCCGATGCCTCATTATTTTTTCGGGATCAGGGCTTGCCGGTTTTGCGCATATATCTTCGGGAAATGTGCATATATTTTGGGAAATGTGCATATCTCTCAAGAATTAGCGCAAATCTTCTTAGAAGCAGTGCATATGGACTTGGGAAATGTGCATATAACCATGGGAAATAGGCATATGCCCTAGGGATATGCAATACTCAAAATAACCAAAAAGGGATGTTCCCATCACTGGGACATCCCTTTTTCATCTATTTATGCTTGTTTTTGTTCGACTTCGGCATCGCTTAATTCATGTTTTTTCTTTGCCGCTGAATTGACTTGTTCATCGGCGTGGTAGGAAGAACGGACTAGTGGTCCTGCTTCGCAATGACTGAATCCTTTTATCATGGCTATTTCGCGTAATTCAGCAAATTCATCTGGATGATAATATTTTATAACAGGCAAATGTTTTTTCGATGGCTGTAAATATTGTCCGATTGTGACAATGTCCACTTGATGTGCTCGTAAATCATCTAATGCCTCAACGATCTCTTCCTTCGTCTCCCCTAATCCAATCATAATACTAGATTTCGTTGGGATAGAAGGTTGCATTTCCTTTGCGCGTTGTAAAAATTCTAATGAACGTTCATATGTTGCGCGTGCGCGAACTCTTGGAGAGAGTCTTTTCACAGTTTCAATATTATGATTCAAAATATCTGGACGTGCATCCATCAATGTGTTGAGATTATCATAAATTCCGCCCATATCGGATGGTAATACTTCTATAGAAGTAAATGGACTTTTTCTGCGAATTGCTCGTACCGTTTCAGCGAAAACAGCTGCCCCACCATCTTTTAAATCATCACGTGCAACGGCAGTGATGACGACATGTTTTAAATTCATTAAAGCAACAGAATCTGCCACACGTTCTGGTTCTTTCCAATCAAGTTCTGTTGGCAACCCTGTCTTAACTGCACAGAAACGACAAGCACGTGTACAGACATCCCCAAGAATCATGAAGGTAGCTGTTCGTCTTGCTCCCCAGCATTCGTGGATATTTGGACATTTCGCCTCTTCACATACCGTGTGTAGGCTTTTTTCCCTCATCATTTTCTTCAAACCAGTGTAATTTTTATTCGTGTTTAGCTTTATTTTTAACCAATCCGGTTTCCGTAAATATTCTTCTTTTTTGCTCATTTTCCCATCTCCATTCCTCGGTTGTAAGAAAAGCATAAGCGACAGCTACGGTGAATGAACGATTCTCTTTCGTCAGTAGATTCTGTATATATAGCACTGACAGATTTAACTTCCCGATTTTTTGAATAATTTCCTCGAAACCTTTTCGACAAGTATGATTCACCTAATAAAAAGTATTCTGAGCAAATTTCTTATGTAAAACTTATTTCCCATGATTCTCTTGCCTTTTATGATTAAATATTCTCTTTTGTCACTTTAACATAGGAAAATGGCTAAAACAAGTATTGTTCCTTCATGTTTTCCATTAATTGATCTAAATAAAATGTGGGATTTTTTCTAAAAATATATATAGTGATTTCTTGGTGAAAGGAGAGTTTGGTTTGAAAAAAATTTCTTTCCTCATTTTGCTAACGGTCCTAATTCTTTTCCCACTTAGCGACAGCATTCAAGCAAATGAGCCCCTAACAGATGAACAAAGGAATCAAATAAGGAAAGAACTGTTTCAAAAAATGCAAGCGGCTACCAATATTCCTTGGTATTATTTTGCAGCCATCGATCAATATGAAAGGAATTTGCGATTTGTAAGAAAGGATTTGCCTAAGCCCCAGATGGAAATATCCATCCATTTCTCTGAAGAAAAATGGGCGGGAATCCTTAACCCGAATAAACAAGATACAAATCCAATGACGATCGCCTTTTTTAATGGATTTGGCAGTGACGGAAACGGTGATGGAAAAGCCGATCGTACGAACAATGAAGATATATTAGCAGCTATGGCCAATCACATATTAAAATTTGGAACAGAAGATGAACATATCCGCATGGCCCTATGGAATTATTATCGAAGAGATAAAGCAGTTGGAATCATTATAGGGAATACCAAGATCTATAAGCAATATCAAACATTAAATTTAAATGAAAAATCATTTCCTCTCCCACTCCAACACGATTATAGCTATAAAAATACTTGGGGAGATGCCCGCGGATGGGGAGGAAGAAGAATTCACGAAGGAACTGATATATTTGCCGATTATGGTGTACCTGTTCGCTCTACCTGTTATGGAATTATTGAAATGAAAGGATGGAATCGATATGGTGGATGGCGGATCGGCATAAGGGATATAAATAATACGTATCATTATTTTGCTCATTTAAGCGGATTTGCTAAAGATTTAAAAGTCGGACAAGTAGTCGAACCTGGTATGCTAATTGGAGGCGTTGGAAGTACCGGATATGGTCCTCCAGGTACATCTGGTAAATTTCCACCTCATTTACATTTTGGCATGTACAAAGATAATGGTTCAACAGAGTGGTCATTTGATCCCTTTCCTCACTTAAAGCAATGGGAAAGACAGGAAAAATTAAAAAATCGAAATAAATAAAAACAATTAAGAGGCCCTAGCAAGTAGATGAAATACTAGCTAGGGCCCTCTTCCTTATCCTTGTTTAGCTTGCTTTGCTTTTCTAACGGCATGGGTTACACTGACTCCTAGGCCTCCCCAAATTACGGCAATTCCGACGACCATCATAACGATTGCACTTGTTTCCATATTAAGAGACCTCCTTTTTCTCTACTTCTGATGGAATTTCTAATGTTTGACCTTTCCAACTCTTCATAGAGAGAACAACCCCAATCAAAATCGCCCCTAAAGCGACTGTCCAACCATAGTTAAAAATAAAATTACGTGGGTAATCCCCATAAGCACTAATTAAATTTTGCTTCAAGTTATCATAAGTCATATATCCCAACACAAGTGGAGTGATCACTCCTAAGCAAAGTTTCCACCATCCACCTAGGCGAATATCAGAAATCGCATTGGCATAATTTTGAAGTGGGTTTAGTTGTTTAATATACCATGAAACAAACACTACTTCGACCAATCCTGCAAGTGCTACTCCAAATGTATTAATGAAATAATCGACAACATCTAGGAAGTTCAAGCCGCCCTGAGTTGCATACACAACCGAAATAAGAGCTGCTAATCCTCCACCAACTAATACAGATGTGGTTCTCGATACATTGAACTTATCTTGCACACCAGCAACAAATGTTTCGACGATGGAAATAAGTGAAGTTAGACCTGCAAGTACTAGTGAACCAAAGAACAACACTCCAAAAAATTCATTTGCAAATGGAAATTGATTAATGATTTCAGGGAATACGGCAAAGGCTAAAATAACCCCACTTTCTACTACTTGATCAACAGGAACACCTTGTTGTGCCGCCATAAATCCTAATGCTGAGAATACTCCGATCCCAGCTAATAATTCAAATGATGAGTTACTAAATCCTGTAATAAATGCGTTATTCGTAATATCGGATTTCTTTGGTAAATAGCTTGAATAAGTAATCATGATGGCAAAACCAATGGATAAACTAAAGAATATTTGTCCGTAGGCCGCAATCCATACGGTTCCATTTGATAGTGCTGACCAATCCGGTTTAAAGAATGTATTAAGACCTTCTATCGCTCCATCTAATGTTAAAGCACGAACAACAATGATTAAAAATAATGTAACAAGTAAAGGAATCATCACTTTATTTGCTTTTTCAATTCCTTTTTTAACTCCTGCAAATAAAACTCCTAAAGCTACAATCCAAACGATCACTAGTGGGATGAATACCCCTGGTACCATATCGCCGAATTTTCCGGCATCTGTTACTTGTAAATAATCACCGATTAGGAAGCTTTTCGGGTCTTTCCCCCAACCTAAATTAAATGAAAAAACGGCATATGACATTGCCCAAGCGATGATGACCGAATAATAAGTAGCAATAAAAAACGAAATCGCTACTTGCCACCACCCTAACCATTCACTACCTTTACTTAAACGGGCAAAAGTTAGTGGAGATGATCCGCGATATTTATGCCCTAAAGTGAACTCCATTACAAGTAGTGGAATACCTGCAGTTAGTAAGGCAAATAAATATGGTAGGAAAAAGGCACCTCCTCCATTCTCATAAGCCACAGCTGGGAAGCGCCAAATATTTCCTAATCCAATCGCGGACCCAACTGCTGCTAAAATAAACCCTGCTCTTGTCCCCCATTCTGGACGCTGACTCATAATGTGACCCCCTTATAGTCTAAAATGCCATAATTTAAATATTTTATATTTTCTGATAATTTAAACTATCTATTACTAGTATACTACGCTTTAAATATAAGTAAAAGTGTATTTTTTAAAGTTTCAGAAAATTATTGTTTATTTTTTTATTATACTATCTATTTTCAAAATCTTGTAAAATAAACCTCCTTATTTCAAGTTAAATCCATCTTTATAATAAGGCTTTAATGAGGTGCATCGCTATATTGATAAAAGAATTATTTCATAAAATACGATCTGAATATACACTCTCCCCTTAGTTTAGTTATAAATTCCGAGAAAATAATGATCTGAAACCATAAATTAAAGACAGCCTCGTAAGTAAGAGTACTTACTAAAGGACTGCCTTTTTTTGTAAACTATCTGTTTAATTAGGATAAATGACTGACTTCATTCGTCATAGACTAGCATTCATTAAACGGTTTCTGAAATCGTGGTTCTACTTGTCCTCTTTAAAATAATCGTAACGATGGCTAAGATGACCATGACAATCAGAAGAGAAAGCCATGCATTATCGGTAAATCCAAGAACAATATAGCCAATACCCGAAATCGCCGCTACCATAATGGCATAAGGCAATTGGGTCATCACGTGATCAATATGATTGGCCCCTGCTCCTGTTGAAGAAAGAATCGTCGTATCAGAAATAGGTGAACAATGATCTCCAAAAACGGCTCCTGCTAAAACGGCTGCCATGGCTGGTAAAAGAAGGTCGATATCTGTAGTGGCTGCTATTTCACCTGCAATCGGTAATAAAATTCCGAATGATCCCCAAGATGTCCCCGTTGAAAATGCCATAATCCCTGCAACAATGAATAAAATAACAGGAAGAAACGAAACATCCATATTAGATTTTTCAACGATTCCAGCTAAATACGTACCGGTTTTTAGTTGATCGATTAACGTGATGATAGTCCAGGCAAATAATAAAATATAGACGGCGGGTAGCATGGACTTAATTCCTTCCCAAACTCCTTTAAAAAATACTTTCCCCTGAACCCCTTTGTAAATCATACTTTGACGTAAAAACATCAAGATTGAAATAAATAAACCAAAGAGACCGCCAAATACAAGCGATTTTGCTACATCCGTATTTTCAAAGAGCTTGAGTAGGGTCACTTTTCCCTCTGTTGCTTCAAAACCTGTCCACATCATCGCAGAAACGGTTCCAACGACTAATGCTAGGATCGGCCAAATGAGATCTCCTACTTTCCCTTTTGTACTTACAGGAAGATCGTCTTTTAATTCACCTGGAACGGTCGTATTTGGAGGTAATACTTCACCTGTTTGAATCGCACGTTCTTCATGTTTTTTCATATTTCCAAATTCAATTTCAGTAAATGCCACAATAAAGACAAATGCCAATGTAACCCAAACGTAAAAATTCATTGGGATCATGGATAAAAAGGCTGAAAAGGCACTGATTTCGCTAACTTGATGCGCGGCCAAAACGGTCCCTAATATTCCAATAATATACGCTCCCCAACTCGAGATGGGTGAAACTACACATATTGGAGCAGACGTAGAATCAATAATATAAGCTAATTTTGCACGAGAAACTCGTTGGCGATCCGTAATTGGGCGGGAAATTTGTCCAACAGCCAATGCATTGAAATAATCATCAATAAAAATAATCATTCCCAGAATGGCAGACAAAATTTGAGCTCCTGTTCTCGTCTTCACTCTTTTTGTTGCCCACTCTCCAAAAGCTCTACTACCTCCAGATATATTAATAAAAGCGGTAATAACTCCTAAAATCAATAAAAATAGCAAAATATAAATATTCCATGTATTTAGTTCACCATCAGATACAAATATTCCCTTCACTGCATCCCATAAATAGGTGAACATTTCTCCCAAATTAAATTTCCCCAAGATCAGGGCAGCAGAAATGATTCCGACTCCTAATGACAATAATACACGTCTCGTTAAAATAACCATAATGATGGCTAATAAAGGTGGTAAAAGTGAGTAAATAGTGTTTTCCATTTTTTCTCCTCCTACCGATGAAAAAGAGGAACGTTTTAAGAAAGCGACAATAACTAAATAGTTAAAGCCCAATGAAAGATGAGGACGGATAATAAAAAAAGGGTAATAATAGAGAAATCTATCATTACCTTTTGTAATGTAAAATTATTTCTCCATCACGATCTGTAGCTCTCCATTATGCCTTCCATACTCCTACATAATGACAGTGTCACCCTTTTTCAAGGTGACCCCAGCAAAAATAAAGTTGACCATTTATTTTTACTTCGGCAAAATTTCCTTTCATCTATGATCTACGTTGTCATCCTCTCATAGATTACTCATAAAAATTGCAGCCTCTACCCCACCGGATTTTGATAAGGTTTATAATGTTATTTAATAATCTTAGCAATTATGCGTCCTTTTGACAAGCTGTATTATTTTACAGGAACAGTTAAAGTAGGAGCCTGATTACTGCCTCCATTATAGAACTGAGGAACTCCCCCTTCAATAATCCCCATGGCTACTGGAATATCCTGCTCAACGGTCGTCATTTTTGTAGCAAATGGAACAATGATCTGAACATTCACTTGAACTCGAATAGAGACTTCTACAAACGCATTATTAATTCCATATGGTTTCACATTTGATTTCACATCTGATCGAACATTTCCGATGGCATTAAAACGAATCGGTACCCGAGGACCAAGGTTTCCTAGCAAAGCATTATTAGTTGCTTGACCTAATGGAACTGAATAAACGATTCCTTCTGATTTTTCCATTTTTTTATTTTCAATTTCAACATCTGACAGTAACTCTAATGCTTGCAAATTTCCTCGTTCTGCTTCTTTTAAGTTTAATTGTACGAGGGTCGTCGTTTCTCCTAAAACTCGGTTAATAATTTCCGTATTAAATTTCGTCACTGTCGTACCTTTTCCATCACCACTCGGAACAGTTTCAATAATATCGTTAATATCGATGGCATTCGCAACCTTCTTATTTACTGCTTTACTAATGACTTTAGCAGCAATTGCCTTCGTTTGGGTTTCAGCATAGGTCACAAGTGTAGGCTTAATTCCTTCATTAATAATCCAGAGACTTGCAATCGTGGAAAAGACAAAGATCATGAATGTGATGATTAGTACATATCGAAATGGCAATGGTCCTTTTCGGGGTCTATATCTACGAAATTTACGCAAAAATCTCCCCCCTTCATATGCTATACTTATGCATTGAAAGGAGGAGATAGACAGAAGAATACCTTATTTTTTAAAATTAAATCATTTTTAAAAGGGCGTCTTTTCCGATCATCCCTTTATGGATTCCGAGTTTCTCTGCACCGACTGTGACAGATTCTAAAGGAGATTCTAATAGCTCATCAATCGTTTTGACCCCGACCGCTCTTCCAGCAATTATATTTCGATCTTTTAATTTATCATTTAATAACTGAACATCAAGAGCTCCACACATAATATATCCTTGATCATTTGTTACAACTAATAAATTCGTCTTCGGTAACTTTACTGACACAGTTAGAAAGGTGTGACCATCTAGATCCATTGGTGAAAGATGAATCATCTCTTTATCCGCTCCTTTCCATATTATATGTATGAAAAGAATACGGAATAATGCTTGTCAGCCATGCATCTTCAATAACTTCCATTCTAATAAATCTCGCAAGAATTCAGGCATAAAATATTGCTTTTTCTTTGCCCGATAAAGCGCGGGAAAGAAACGACCAAATGTAAACATATCAGTTGTGGCCAGCTTATAAGTTTTCCCTAAATCAACCAGTTCCCCATCCACAAGGATTTCTTCGTTTTCATCCTTGATTTCAATTCGATCATAAATGAATTTCCCCATTACTCGACCTCGAAATCCTAATCCTTGCAGTTGAAATTGAGTCCATTTCGGATCAAGGGTTTGTTTGATCACTTCTTTTAATTCAGCCCCACTTATTTCGATTATACAAGGATTAATAGGATGAGGGAGAATGCGGTGAATATCATATTTCGTCACTGTCCCACTTGGTAAATAATCCAACACTAAACCAGCATTGAGCATCCCGCAATCTGCCTCACACCATTCTGTTAATGCTTCACACAAAATTTGCGGGAGTGGGGATGGCTGAAACCAATCTGATTCAATCGAATGGTCAAGGAAAACAACTGGTTCCTTTAACAAATCCTTCCCTTTTTCATAAAATTGTTGAATTCTTCCTTCTTCATTACTTGTTTCAGGCAACTCGTTAGTGTCATAAAGAATGGCTTTCTTTTGACAAATTTGTTTTTGGGTAGAATCTACCTCAAGCATAATATGGCCGACAAAATAACCAAATTTCCCCGCTGCACAGAGTAAAGACTGGCCAACTTCTTTCCCTTCATGAAGGATATGATGAGTATGGGCGCCAATAATAATATCCACCTCAGGAATTTCCGTTGCAATTTTTTCATCATCATAAAGTCCTAAATGAGAGAGAACAATGATGATATCAGCTTGTGTGGCAAGTGATTTTACTTGTGTTTTTAATTCTTCAATAGGATCTTTGATTTTCCATCCAAGCAATTCATATGATTTTGAAAAATAAGCCGTAGCAGCTGTAACCGCTAAAGTCATCCCATTTTTTAACTCGTATATTTTATAAGGATTCGCCCATCCAGGTCTTTGTCCATGTTGATCGTATAAATTGGATAAAACCACTTCGAAATCTGCCTCATCATAAAGATGTTGCAACGCTTCCTTCGGCAATGTGATTCCCTCATTATTTCCAATCGTAACTGCATCAAAACCTGCTTCATTTAACAACTGGACATTTCCTTTTCCTAACGTAGCCTCAGTATATGGATGAGATCGATCGATATGATCCCCGAGATCAAACAGAAATACTTCTTCCCCTTCACTTTGATGCCAGCTTTTTCTCTTCTTCATAAATTCATCCATTCTTGGCCAATTTTCAAAATGACTATGAAAATCATTAATATGATATATATGAACGGTTTCTAACAATTTCTCACCTCTATTTTCCATTAACCTGCAATTCCTTCAGATATTAAACGTATACCAACAATAATTAGAATTAGGCGCAATAAAGTCACAACCGTGTTCGATTTTAATTTTGCATTAAGGAAAGCACCTAGTTTGGCCCCAATCCATGCACCAGGTATTAAAGCCGCTGCATATAGCCAAACCACATTTCCTAATATAATATGTGTAGTAGAGCTCACGAGGGAGGATAGAAAAATCATTAACATCGAAGTGGCTACCGCTACATGAGGAGGAAAGGCAAAAATAATAATCATTGCTGGGACCATTAAAGACCCGCCACCAATTCCAAAGATTCCAGAGCAAAAACCGACGATAAAGGAAATGAAAATAGCTAAAAATAAATGATACCCATATTGATATTCATTCCCATTTGAATCAACAAATGTTCGTTTAATACCATGATTTCCAGCACTTTTTAATGGCTTAATTTTATTTCTTATCATTAACACAAATGAGATGAAAATAACGAAAATTCCAAAATACAATTGAAAGTCATCCAACTTCATCCATTTATTTACCCAAGCACCTATAATCGCTCCTGGTCCACTTCCAATAAAGAAAATCAAGCCACTTCGATAATCCACTTGTTTTTGTTTCATATAAGCTAATGTAGAAGATAATCCAGTAAAAATCATAATGACAAGTGAAGTACCTACGGCTTGTTGCGGAGTGATTTCGTTAATCAGTGTCGTATACGTACCTAAAGTTAATAAAGCAGGGACAATGATGATGCCTCCGCCAAGACCTACAATCGAACCAAGAGTACCAGATACTAGTCCAATGAGGATGAGTACAATCCATTCCATCTATTTTAACTCCCCGCTATAAGTAAAATTTTATCAAATTCAATTCGGATCGAGGTATCCTTCGTCATTTGTCAAAGCTCAGAATAAATCCAACTGCCTAGGGGCCAAAATCGTGTATTCTATACCCAAGAGCTCGATCATTTGTTTAGCATTATCTGCTGCATCTCCACCTGAATTATTATTAAATAAAACATAGATATCCCGACTTTCACTTGCTAGTGCGTGAATTTTTCTTGTCCAATTTTTGAGTTCTTGTTCGTTATATCGATATAAATAACGAACTTCTCGCCAATTCTCTTGTTTCGGTTTCCTCCACCCATATACATTTCGTCCGTGAAAGCGGAACAACGTTTTTTCTGAATGTGTGGCTTCCAACACAATCGGCACTGAGCCATTTCCCACCTGTGGTTCATCACATATAGTATGAATCCAGCCTTCTTTTTTAATAAATTCAAGCGTCTTCTCTTTAAAATCTTCGGAATACCAGGATTGATGACGAAACTCAATTGCAAGCGGGAATCCCCTCATCGATTCCTTACAATATCTTAAATAATTCACATGTTTTTTTTGGCAATCAAACCATGGTGGAAATTGAAATAAAACCATAGCTAATTTATTCTCATTCACATAAGGCTCAAGAGATTCCTTGAAAGCATCAAACATTTGTTGTTTGGAATCAAAGGGGTTTTCCCCACGCGAATGACCTGTCATTCCTTGATAAGCCTTGACGATAAATTGAAAAGAGCGGGGAGTTTCCCTTACCCATTTCTCTGCATTTTTCCGTGGCTGAATGGCATAGAAAGAAGTATCCACTTCCACAATCGGAAAATAACCAGCATAAAGCTTTAGCTTATCCCTTGAAGAGATACCTGCATGATATAGAGAGTCATGATCCCCCCAACCCGTTACTCCAATATAAATCAAGTTCAACACCTCATTGGCTTTTATTTTACCATATTTTTTATGAAAGTTTGTCTGTGAAGTGATGAGATTAAGTTGTGAATTTACGAAAAATAAAGCATCGCGACTTTACTTGTACAATGTTAATCAAAATTCACAAAATGCGAGCTTGAAATAGGACCTCGACATGGAAATGATAAGCTTTTTGTGAAATCGTGAGCAAATTAACCCCTCTACATTTGCATGGATAAACGCTTGATGATGTAGGGCAAAAAATCACGAAAAAGGAGCATATATTCTGGGAATTGAACAAATCCTTTTAAATCCAACTCCTATCTTCACGAAAAAATAGGCATAGGTTGCTGGACTCTTAATTCCCCTTTGATCCTTCTTTTCAAATGGCAAATCTTAATACATCCGAACACTGAAAGCATTATGAGAAAATAGCAACATAAAGCACGTTGTATCCGTTAAAAACCATACAACGTGCTTTCGACATTCGCTGTTCTCATTATATTTATTTGAAAAATAACATCATTATGTCTTTCCTAATTGAACCAACCAATTTCCACTATGTAAAGCGAGCTCGAATTTTACTTGAAATAAGATCGACGAGTGTGACCATTACGATAATACCGAGTAAAATAATACCGACACGTTCCCAATTTCGCACACTTAATGCGAAAATGAGCGGCGTACCAATCCCCCCCGCTCCAATCACTCCTAGAATCGTCGCGGCACGCATATTCACTTCTAGTCGATACATTACAAATGAAAAATAGTTAGTGAGAACTTGAGGCACGACAGCGAAGATGAATGTCTTAACTGGATTTGCCCCCGAAGCGATGAGTGCTTCTCTCGCATTAAGGTCTACGTTTTCAATACTTTCTGAAATCAGTTTGCCAAGCATTCCAATTGCCCCGATACCCAATGCGAGTACTCCAGCAAACGCACCAGGTCCTACCGCTTTAATAAAGAGGAGAGCAAGCACAATATCTGGAAAAACCCGAATAAAACTTAACAATACTTTATTCACTCCGACGACCGCTCTGCTTTTTGTAATATTTCGAGCTGCTAAAAAAGCAAAAGGAATTGATAAGATGGCTGCGATAATAGTACCGAGAACTGCAATTGCAAGCGTATCTAGCAAACCTCGTAATAAGTCTTCTCCTCCTGGATCATAAACGTAATCCCAATCCGGTGAAAAAATGCCAGATATAATCGCTGATACCACTTCGACAGACGTTTCTTTCAAGCCGATCGACGGCAATCCACTAAATGCCCATATATAAATGAGAATAACGATAACCACAATCGAAAATTGACGAAATCTGCTCATTGTGCTACGCGTAATCATGTTAATTTCTCCCTTATTTTTGTACTACAATAGTCAATGACGAGGACAACGAGTAATGTATAAATAATAATTGTTGATACGCGGTCATATTGAAAAAATCCAAGTGTCTTTTCATAATATAAACCGATTCCTCCAGCACCGACTAACCCTAAAACAGCAGCTGCTCGAATGTTGATTTCAAACGCATACAAGAAAAAGGAGACAAACGATGACATCACTTGTGGCACAACACCGAACATAATCCATTTCACCTTATTCGCCCCAACAGCTGTCATCGCTTCCATCGGTCCTGGATCAATCGCTTCAATTGATTCATAAAATAATTTTGCAATAATTCCTAATGAAAAGAACGTTAAGGCAAAAATACCAGGGATAGGACCAATTCCAAAAACTGCGACAAATATCGAGGCCAGTAATAATTCGGGAAGTGTACGAATTAAATTTAAAATAAAGCGAGTCGGTCCTGTAATCCATGGATAAGAAAAGACATTTTTTGCAGCTAACATTGCGAGGAAGAATGCAAGAAGTCCACCAATTGTCGTTCCCACAATTGCCATGCGAATCGTCTCTAACATTGGATTCGTCACTTCTTTAAAATAGCTCCAATCAGGTGGCAAAAGTTGAATAAGAAGCTCCCACATGTTTGGCAAACCTTCCATCAATTCCGTAATGGAAAAATCAATTTGTTTACCACTTAACCAGACAAGAATGAAAATGAGTATGAATGACATAACATGTTTCGTTTTTGAGGGGGGAATCGAGTAATTGATTGGCCGTTGTGCTGTTTGAACTTTTTTCATTTGGCAACCCTCATTTGAATGCCTTCTTTTTGCCTCGAATAAATTTCTTGGAATACTTCATCTGTCGCTTCTCGCACTGGACCATCAAATACTACCTCACCGTCTCGCAAACCGATAATCCGAGAGGCGTACTGTTTGGCAAGATCGATCGAGTGCAAATTAACAACCATCGTAATGTTCAAATCTTGATTAATTCTTGCTAAATCATCCATCACTTGTTTTGTCGTCAATGGATCGAGTGAGGCGACTGGCTCGTCTGCTAAAATAATTGTGGCTTCTTGAGCGAGTGCTCTTGCAATAGACACACGTTGTTGCTGTCCTCCTGACAATTGATCCGCTCGCACGTACGCTTTTTCTTGAAGTCTAACACGCTCTAACGCTTGAAATGCTAACTCTTTATCCCGTTTCGGAAAAAGCCCAAAAATCATACGTAATGTAGAATGATAGCCTACTCGTCCTGATAAAACGTTCCGCATGACAGATGAACGACGAACTAAATTGAAGTTTTGAAAAATCATGCCAATATCACGGCGAATCGCATACAAGTCATTCCCTTTTGCATTCGTAATCGATTGTTTATTCACGAGGATCTCTCCCTCGGTAATTTCATGCAAACGGTTAATCGAGCGTAAAAAAGTTGACTTTCCTGCTCCTGACAATCCAACAATCACGATAAATTCGCCTCGCTCAATCGTTACATTTAACTTATTTAATCCTCGTGTCCCATTCGGGTATATTTTCGATACATTTTTAAATTCAATCACATGATTCCTACTTTCTTGGAAGGAAATCGAAGCTCTCTAATCGAGATCGATTTCCCTTTATTCTTTTCATGCTATATATGAATGTTTAGTTTAGTTCACTTCTTTACTTACTTTCTTTTCATATTCACGCACGATATCAAAGTTACTATCTTTTGATGCAACATATCCTTCGTGCGAATAAATATCGCGAATGATTGACTGTCCTTTTTCATCTTGACCAATTGCGATAAACGCTTCTTTAATCTTTTCTTTCATGTCGTCGCTAATTTCTGGACGAACAGTAATTGTGTCATTCGGAATCGGTTCTGTAAATTTAATGATTTTTGTATCCTTAAATACAGTTTTGTAATCTTTTGCTACAATATTACGAGCGTCTTGGAACGTAACCGCTACGTCAATATCTCCATTTAATAATGAAATGATTGCTTGGTCATGACCCTTTAATGTGACAGGCTTCATATCATCTAATGGGTGAATCCCCGCCTCCATCAATGTTGCTGCCGGCCATACAAAACCTGCTGAAGACGTAACGTTTTGATATCCAATTTTTTTACCTTTCAAATCCTCAATAGACTTAATTCCTGAATCTGCACGAACGACAAAAATAGACTTATAGGAATCGACTAATTCATCTGTCGGTGTACCATCATCATTGACACCATAACGCTGTGCTTGAAGTAAAATGTCCGCTGCTTCTTGTTCTTTTGCAATGACATACGCTGTAGGGGGTAAGAAACCGATATCAACCTTATTTGATTTCATCGCTTCTACGATTGTATTGTAGTCAGTCGAAACACTAACTTTTACCGGAATTCCTAATTGATCACTTAACAATTTTTCTAATGGTTTTGCTTTTGCCTCTAACGTATCCGCTTGTTGAGAAGGAACGAATTGAACGACGAGTTCTTCCAATTCTGTCTGATCACCTTTTGCCCCTGCCTTACTTGCACCTGTTTTTCCTTCTTCTTTACTACATGCTGTTAATACAGCAAGTGATAATACGAGGAAAAGTATTCCCATTCGCAAACATTTTTTCATCTTATATTCCCTCCATTACATCGCTTTTTTCATTTCTACAGGAACATCCCAAAATGGAAGAAAGGATGGTTCAATTTTCTTACCACTTTGTACTCGGATTTGATGACGTAATGCGTTCCATTTGTTCAATCGAGCTTCATCATTTTTTGCTCGTTGAACGTCGATTACTTTTTTCAACAAATGTTGTTCCATTTTGTCATCCAAATAAGATTGTGTTTTTCCGTATTTCACGAGTTCATCTAAACGTCCTAAATGAATGACAGCTTCTACTTCATACGTTTTTTCGACACGATGACCAGCTTGATCAGTCGCTCTAATTGTTAATTCATAACGACCTGGCTTATACGCTAACGGTGAAATCGCGATTGTTTCTCCTAATGAAACCCCATTCAATTTGACATGTACTTCGTCTAAATCCCCATCTAGGTCTGTCACAGGAACGGGTATGTCATACGTGTTCGTAATATCAAAAGTCGTAAATGGCAAGTCGCCGATGACAGGTGGGGTAGAACTTGTAAGTTTCTGCACATGCCCCAAGTCTGTCACTAACAATTGATACGTTTCATAATGGATGGATGCAATGCCTGAAACTGACACGATGTCCCCTTCTTCATAAAGAGAAATGAAATCTTCCATCGTCACCCCAGTGCGTTGATCGACACGTACTTTCGTTCGTCTATTATCATTTTGAATCTCAAATTCAAACGCATTCGGATATGCTTTCAATTGTTGAATCGAACCTTCTAATGTGATGCGTTTTCCTTGATTCCTCTCATCGATTTGATCAACTTGTTGGAATGCTGGTAGTTCACGTTGACCTAAAATTTTTACGTGTTGTACCTCGGTCAATTCTTTTTTGCCTTGAAACGTTTGAACTGTACCTTGTACTTGAACATAGTCTCCTCGTTGTATGTCGCCTTCACGCTGAAAGACGTATATGCCCGCTTCATCATCTTGCATAAAAAAACCTTGACCACCAAAAAGACCAGGTTTCGTTGTCACAGTCCCCGCTACTTTAACGACTGTTCCGTCTTTTACGTTACGTGCCTGTTGAAGGGACATTATTTGTGGCGGTTCTTCAATTGAACCCGACGTACCGATTGTGACCGATTCAGTTAAAAGGTTTGCTTTCCCTTGACGTAGACGAATATTAACATCGCCTTCTATCTTCTCATCGAGTTTGAGAAACAATTGTTTCGTCGCAACTCCGTTTTCATTCGCAATAAGCGTAAAGGGAGAGCTATATCCGTAGTGACTTGGCCAACTCCCATCTTCATTTTGAACTTTGGCAATTTGTTGGCCTCCCGCTATGTAGATGCCGAGCGTGTATCCTGTCATCATTTGCCCAGGCTTTAACCCTTCCATTTTGACTTGTACAGAAAATGGTTCACCTTGTGTGAGTGGTGTTTCGTATGTGAGTGAATAAGTTGATTCTAGCAATGGTTGTTCGCTTGAACCGAATGAACCCGACGCAAATGTAGAGGAATCAAACCACAAGTATGTAGGAGATGGCTGTGACCAAGGCTCTGCTTGAGGTTCAGTTGTATTTTCTGGATATTCTTTCGTCAATAATGGTGACGGGGCATCCAATGAAACATCCGCTTGATCAAATGTTTCGTACGATTCTTGTTGTGCCAACCAATCCACCATATTTAACAGTAATTGTCTATTATCTGCTTCAATAAATCCATCATATGTTTTCTTTTGTTTGCCTGTTTCTTCATTGCGATATTTTGGTATTGCATCTTCAACAGGAGAAGAATCTCCAATAAATGCAGCCTTTCCTAACCCTAATTTTGAAATAGCAGCATAAGGTCCCTCAGCTATTCCGCCACCATGGTATACCCCTTCATCAACAGAAGGTCCCCATTTAGCGTTCGAATCAAGTTTTGGAACGTATACAATTCCTTTCGCTCGTGTTGGGTCTGTAATTGCCAACGTAGAACCGGCATGCATCGTTACAGCTGATATGCCTTCTGTAATCCCAAATGTATCCGACGCATCGACAATTTGATTCGCAACAACTGTTCCGAGAGCATTGTATCGAAATCGAATGCCGAAATATTCATTTAACCAATCAGAACTTTCAACTCCTTGCATCGCTTCCGATTGTTTCTCTGCTTGTGACATCCCTTTTGTAGGGTCTTTGAAAGCTCCTCGTCTAAATCCATTCATCACTTCAGATGAATCCCAACGATTTTTATTGCGATCCGCATTGTAATGATCCGAAATAAAAAAGATGCTTCCACCATTTTCAACATATGCAATCATGTCATCCTGCTCTTCTTTTTTAAACGGAATGTTCGCTTCCGGTATAATGAAGACATCATGTTTCATTAAATCTTGTAAGTTTAGTGGTTCTGTTTTCCTTAACTCTTCCACTCGATATCCTCGTTCCATTATTCCAACGGCAAAATCAGAAAATGCTCCATCTATTACCCAATCGGCTTGTCCTGCTGTCTGTCCGTGCATGTTATCAAACAAGACGGATTTCCCATTCGGTTCACTTGGCAAAAGTATCGGTGCTGGATCATCTAATGTCTCTGCGCACAATAAATCTGGATGACTTAATAATCCAAGCACTAGGCAGAACAATATAAAGTTCAACCGTTGAATCTGTTTCATGACTCTCCCCCCTCCCACTACTCACTGTAACGAAACTTTGTTAAGACACCTTTAAAAACGAATACATAAATTGTTAAAATTGTGAAAATATATGTTAACATCCTCCATTTATACACAAAAGAAACCTTCTTCCCGTTATACTTTTGGCGAACACGGAAAATAAGGTTTAGATGAAAGGATGTTTGAGAGTTATGAACGAAATAATGATTACACTATTGTATACGAGTGATATTCACGGCAATATCCTCCCACTCCTTTATGGAACAAACGAAGAAGCTGACCTTGGTTTAGCCAAATTCGCTTCCATTGTGGAACAAAAGCGTAAAGAAACCGACCATCTATTAGTGGTCGATAACGGCGATTGTATACAAGGAACACCACTTATGTCTCATTACGTAAAAGAGCATGCAGATCGTCCCAATCCTATTATTGAAACGCTAAATACGATTCAAATAGATGCAGCAGTCGTTGGGAACCATGAATTTAATTTTGGACAATCGATTTTACACCAAGCTGTCAAGGAATCTCACTTCCCTTGGCTTGCAGCAAACGTAGTCGATTCTGAGCAAAATGAACCTTATTTTGGTCAACCATATCTCATTAAAACATTCACTTCTGGTATAAAGGTAGCGATAGTAGGGGCAACAACTCAGTATACACCAAATTGGGAAAAGCCAGACCATTTAAAAGGGATGAGATTTATAGAAGCAACTTCTACGCTACAAAAGTGGATAGAGCATATAAAGAAAGAAGAAAAGCCAGACGTCCTCATCGTCGCGTATCACGGTGGATTCGAACGAGATATCGAGACAGGGGAGCCTACCGAACAGCTGACCGGGGAAAATGAAGGGTACCGTATAGCACAAACATTACCCGATGTGGATGTCTTATTAACAGGACATCAACATCGTATATTAACTGGATGTATTGACGATTGTCTCGTCATTCAACCTGGACATCACGGATCAGCATATGGCGAAATTCAGCTAACGTTAGTGCATAGTGCAAGTCACGGCTGGCGCATCACTCGTAAAAAAGCGTATATTCATACGTTGGAAGATGTACAAGCAAGTGAAAAAATCATTCAAATGGTATCTTCTTTAGAAGCTTCTACTCAACGTTGGCTAGATCAACCAATCGGGATAATTCAAGGAGATATGACGATTATCAATCCACTTCACGTGCGCCTTCAAAAACATCCATTCATTGAATTGATCCAAACGATTCAAATGGAAGCAAGCGGTGTCGATATTTCAGTTACGGCTTTATTAAGTAATGATTCGCCTGGATTCTCCCATTCCGTCACCATGCGTGAGGTTGTTTCTAATTATATTTTCCCAAACTCGTTAGTTGTTCTAGCACTTACAGGTCAAAATATAAAAGATGCCATCGAACAAAGCGCGACTTATTTTATTTTAAAAGAAGATGATACTATTCAAGTAAATCCTACTTATACGACACCAAAACCTCAACATTTCAATTATGATATGTGGGAAGGCATTCACTATATAATTGATGTATCACGCCCATTCGGTTCACGCATCACACATCTTTCTTACAAAGAAGAGCCGTTACAGATGGACCGAGAATACGAAGTCGTCATGAACAATTATCGTGCAAGTGGGGGCGGGAATTTCGATATGTTCTGTCAAAAACGAGTCGTCAAAGAGATTCAACGTGACATGGTTGATCTAATCAGTGACTACTTTCAACAGCACCCGATCATCAAAGCGCGTGTAACGAACAATTTCAAAGTGGTCCATTGAACTGCTCCCACTTTCACTTTGTTTAAAATGGGAGCAAATCAATAACTTACAAAAGCTTGTTTCTTAACCATGTGAAAAGCCTGCCACAACCATTGCTGTGACAGGCTTTGTAATGTCTTAACCAATTGATCCTTCCATCTCGAACTTGATCAATCTATTCATTTCTACTGCGTATTCCATTGGTAATTCTTTTGTGAATGGTTCGATAAAGCCCATTACGATCATTTCTGTTGCTTCTTCTTCGGAGATTCCACGGCTCATTAGATAGAATAATTGTTCTTCTGATACTTTGGAAACTTTTGCTTCGTGTTCTAATGAAATATTATTGTTTAAAATTTCATTGTATGGAATTGTATCGGAAGTGGATTGGTTATCCATGATGAGTGTATCACATTCGATATTGGCACGTGCTCCGTCTGCTTTGCGTCCCATGTGTACCATTCCACGGTAATTGACTTTTCCTCCGTGTTTTGAGATCGATTTTGATACGATTGTGGAGGAAGTATTTGGTGCAAGATGAATCATTTTTGCCCCTGCATCTTGGCATTGTCCTTTTCCAGCGATAGCAATGGAAAGTGTCATACCGCGTGCACCTTCTCCTTTAAGAATGACTGCTGGGTATTTCATCGTTAATTTAGAACCGATGTTCCCGTCGATCCATTCCATTGTCGCGTTTTCTTCACAAACAGCACGCTTTGTAACAAGATTAAATACGTTGTTTGCCCAGTTTTGAATCGTCGTATAACGGCAGTAACCATTTTTGTTAACAAAGATTTCAACAACCGCACTGTGTAAAGAGTTTGTTGTATAGACTGGCGCTGTACAGCCTTCTACGTAATGGACATGTGCCCCTTCGTCTACAATAATTAATGTACGTTCGAATTGACCCATGTTTTCTGAGTTAATTCGGAAGTATGCTTGTAGTGGCGTATCTACTTTTACACCTGGTGGAACGTAAATGAAGGAACCTCCAGACCAGACAGCCGAGTTTAAAGCAGCGAATTTGTTATCAGTTGGCGGGATCACTTTTGCCCAATATTTGCGGAAAATATCTTCATTTTCCTTCAAGGCAGAATCCGTATCTTTGAAGACGATTCCTAACTCTTCAAGATCTTCTTTCATATTATGATACACAACTTCAGATTCGTACTGAGCTGAAACCCCTGCTAAATATTTTTGTTCCGCTTCTGGGATTCCTAGCTTATCAAAAGTTTGTTTGATTTCTTCTGGTACTTCATCCCATGAACGCTCTGACTTCTCAGATGGTTTTACATAATACGTAATTTCATCAAAGTTTAATTCTTGTAAATCTCCACCCCATTGTGGCATTGGTTTATCATAGAAATGTTGAAGAGATTTCAAGCGGAAGTCTAACATCCATTGAGGTTCTTCTTTCATCTTGGAGATTTCTTCGACAATTTCACGAGTTAATCCCCGTTTTGAACGGTAAACGGAAATATCTTTATCTCTAAAGCCGTATTTGTAATCCCCGATTTCCGGCATTTTCTTCGCCATATTTATTCCTCCTTATGAATATTGCACTATTTTTCTTCTTTCAGACCCTTTTCCATCGCTTTCCACGCTAATGTCGCACATTTAATTCTGGCAGGAAATTTGGACACACCTTGAAGTGCTTCAATATCCCCTAAATCTAGATCATCAGGATATTCATTTCCTTGCATCATGTCGGAGAAAATCTTTGATAGTTTGATGGCTGTATCTATATCTTTTCCTTTAATTGCTTGTGTCATCATAGAAGCGGAAGCCATCGAAATCGAACAGCCTTCCCCTTCAAATTTAGCATCCGTTACGATTCCATCTTCCACATTCATCGTCAAATGAATTTGGTCCCCACATGTTGGATTATTCATATCAACGGTTAAAGCGCCGTCTTCAATCTTTCCTTTATTACGAGGCTTTTTATAATGATCCATGATGACTTGACGGTATAGCTGGTCTAAATTATTAAAAGACATCGCTGAAAAACTCCTTCGTTTTCATAAGCCCTTGTACAAGCTTATCAATATCTTCCTCAGTATTATATAAATAAAAGCTAGCGCGTGCTGTTGCTGACACATCCAACCATTTCATTAATGGCTGAGCACAATGATGGCCTGCACGAACAGCAATTCCTTCTGCATCTAATACGGTTGCTACATCATGAGGATGAACATCGCCAATATTAAATGTGACAAGGCCTGCACGTTTTTCCGCTTGTTTTGGTCCATAGATTTCGATTCCTTCAATCTCACCCATTTTTTCCAATGCATAAGCGGCTAAATGATGCTCATATTTTTCAATTTCCTCTAATCCTACTTGTTCAAGGAAATCGATCGCAGCTCCTAAACCGATGGCACCTGCGATAATAGGGGTACCTCCTTCAAATTTCCAAGGAAGTTCTTTCCACGTTGATTCATATAGACCAACGAAATCAATCATTTCCCCACCAAATTCAACTGGTTCCATATTTTCTAAAAGCTGTTTTTTCCCATATAATACCCCAATACCTGTTGGGCCACACATTTTATGTCCAGAAAAGGCAAGGAAATCACAATCCAAATCTTGAACGTCTACTTTTAGATGTGGAACACCTTGGGCTCCATCCACCACCATAATCGCACCATTTTCATGGGCAATCTTCGTAATGTCTTTAATCGGATTAATCGTTCCTAACACATTGGACACAAGCATAACAGAAACAATTTTCGTCTGAGGAGTGACCGTTTTTCTTACATCCTCAAGTGTAAGAGTTCCGTCTTTTTGCATCGGAATATATTTTAATGTTGCCCCCGTTTGTTTTGCTAGTTGTTGCCACGGAATAATATTACTATGATGTTCCATATACGTAATGACGATTTCATCGCCTTCTTTTACTTGCTCACGTCCATAGCTTGCAGCAATGGTGTTAATAGATGTTGTCGTCCCTCTTGTAAAAATTACTTCTTCCATCGATTTTGCATTGATAAATTTGCGAACCTTCTCACGGGCACCTTCATAAGCGTCGGTTGCTTTTGTGCCAAGAGTATGAACGCCTCGATGAACATTCGAATTATATTCCTTATAATATTTTTCGATTGTTTCAATAACAGGCAGCGGCTTTTGAGATGTCGCTGCACTGTCTAAATAAACGAGTGGATTCCCATTGACTTCTTGGTCTAGAATCGGAAAATATTGACGGACTTCTTTTATGTTCATTATCGAACTTTCCTTTCAATAACCTCAGTCAGTTGCTTTTTCACAGCCTCGATTGGTATTTGATTTACAACTGGAGCCAAAAATCCATGAATGACAAGTCTTTCAGCTTCTTTTTGAGGAATCCCACGACTCATTAAATAATAAAGCTGAACAGGGTCTACACGTCCAACAGAAGCCGCATGACCTGCTGTTACATCATCTTCATCAATTAAAAGAATCGGGTTGGCATCTCCTCTTGCTTTTTCACTTAACATAAGCACGCGTGATTCTTGTTCTGCATTGGCTTTAGATGCACCATGCTCGATTTTTCCAATTCCATTAAAGATGGAAGTTGCTTCATCTTTCATTACGCCGTGCTTTAAAATATATCCTTCTGTGTTTTTACCAAATTGAACGACTCTTGTTGTAAAGTTTTGTGTTTGTTTTCCACGTCCAACGACAACGGTTTTTGTATCGGCAAACGATCCGTCCCCTAGTAATGTGGTTTCATTTTCAGAAATGGTATCGCCATCATTCATTTGTCCAAGTGCCCATTCGATTCGAGCATCACGTTTTGCCACCCCGCGGCGGTTTACGTAAGTCGTAATTCCACTTGATAAATGATCGACTGCACCGAAGGCGACTTTCGCATTATTTCCAGCAATCACTTCCACAATAATATTGGCAATTCCTTCTGTTTCCCCTGTTGTAGATAAGTAGTTTTCTACATAGGTGACTGAGCTGTTTTCTTCCGCTACAACGAGAACATGATTAAAGAATGTGGCATCGTTTTGATCATGAAGGAAAATAGATTGGATTGGTTTTTCAAGCACAACACCTTTTGGTACAAAAAGGAAGATACCACCATTCATTAACGCTGTGTGTAAAGCCGTTAATTTATTTTCCTCTACAGTCACCGCTTCCGTCATAAAGAATTTTTTGACCAAGTCACTATGTTCTTTAGCGGCTGTGATGATATCTGTAAAAATAACCCCTTTTTCTTTTAGCTCATTTGAGATGGCTAAAAATGCCGGTGTATTATTCCGTTGAATATATAAATTATTATGTTGATCATTGAGATTAATAAGTGCTTTAACTTCTTCTGGTACCTCATCCAATGAAGTGAAAGCATCACTTTTCACATAATGATGTTGAAATTGTGTAAAATTCCATTTGTCAATCTTTGTTTTATCTGGTCTTGGCATCGGGAGTTCCGCTGCACTTTCCAATGCTTTCAAACGCATCGTTGTTAACCATTCATTTTCACCAAGTTCTTTTGAAAAAGAGCGGATATACTCCTGATCTACTGGTAGTGTAATATCTACAGTCATGTCCATCCTCCTAACAAGTTACGCTTCTTGACCAACAGTTTCGTCTTCTATTCCCAATTCCTTCTTAATCCAGTCATAGCCTTCAGATTCTAAGCGTTGTGCTAATTCTGGTCCACCTGATTTAACAATGCGACCTTGCATCATGACATGAACATGATCAGGAGTGATGTAATTTAATAAACGTTGATAGTGAGTGATCATTAGACAGCCGAAATCACTGCCACGCATTGCATTAATCCCTTTAGAAACTACTTTCAATGCATCAATATCTAAACCGGAATCGATTTCGTCTAAAATAGCGATCTTAGGTTGGATCATCATTAATTGAAGAATTTCATTTCGTTTCTTCTCTCCACCTGAGAATCCTTCGTTTAAATAACGTTGAGCCATATCAGGATCCATTTCTAAAAATTCCATTTTTTCATCCATTTGTCGGATAAATTTCATTAAAGAAATTTCATTTCCTTCCTCGCGACGGCTATTGATAGCAGAACGTAAGAAGTCTGCGTTCGTTACGCCATTAATCTCACTTGGATATTGCATGGCTAAAAACAGGCCAGCACGTGCACGTTCATCTACTTCCATTTCTAACACGTTTTGGCCATCTAATGTAATGCTACCTTGTGTAACGACATATTTTGGGTGTCCCATAATCGCTGAAGATAATGTGGATTTACCAGTCCCATTCGGACCCATGATTGCGTGGAACTCTCCACCTTTAATTTCAAGGTTAACCCCTTTTAAGATCTCTTTTCCTTCAATTTCAACATGTAAGTCTTTTACTACTAAAGTTGAACCAGCCATATTTTATACCTCCGTTAATATCGAAAAGTAGTATTTTTTCTTTTACCATTCTCATTTTATTCTCATTACAATCTTATAACAAATTAAAATTATATTCAATAGTTCAGACACTTGTTTAAATTAAGAAGTTCCCATAGAATTCATATCTCTTCCCTATGTATTATTTCTTATACCTATCAATTCCAAAAAGATTAAATGAGAAAAAACAATCTATTTTTCATTGCATGTTTTTTCTTCTTTTTTATATTCCACAATTACGTTGAAAAAAACCAGCGTTAAAGTAAAACACTGGTTTTTTCCATATTATATATGGTGATGAAATTTACGATCTATGTCAGCTACAACTCTTCTGCTGTGAATATACTCCACTTCCCTTTTTCTTTCAACAGCCATTCTCACTCTATGTTTTCTTTTGTACACCTCATATCCAATCCCATGGGCACCACGTAACGCTCGCTCCATTCCATCTGTGTACACTAATTTTAGTGAGTTAATAATTAATCAATCCCTTCGTTTTGATTCCTTATTAATGTTACCAGTCTTGTTAATTTTACACAAAAAGGGTATGGAACTCTCTCCTTATCTTATCATTTATATAAAATGCTCCGAGCACTGACAAACGAATATTCTTAGTATTCCTCGTGTTTTCTCCCGAATACTCTTTAACCTTCCTTCACCCCTGAATAGATTTGACTAAAAATTCAATTCATTAAAAAAATGCTACAGAACATATCCGTATAAATAGGGAATGAGTGGATTAGCTCATTCCCTTTTCCTTTTCTTATTTATTCACTGGGACTACGGAACCTTTCCATTCATCTAAAATAAAGTCTTGAATTTCCTTAGAATGAAGGACATCAACGAGTGCTTGAATTTTTTCAAGCTTTTCATCCCCCTTGCGAACGGCAATTACATTCACATATGGTGAATCATTATCTTCAATGGCAATGGCATCTTCTAGCGGATTAATTCCAGAATCAATCGCATAGTTGGAGTTAATTAAGACCGCATCTCCCTCTCCTTTTTTATAGATTTGCGGGAGTAATGCTGGTTCATAATTATAATCAAACTTTAAATCTTTTTTATTTTCCACGATGTCTTTCACGGTTGCTGTATCTTTTTTGATACCATCTTTTAACTTAATTATTCCTTCTTTTTCTAACATGGTTAATATCCGACCATGATCGGCTACAGAACTACTCATTAAGACAGTAGCACCTTTTGGTAACTCATCTAGACTTTTGTGTTTTTTTGAATAAACTCCGATCGGTTCAATATGAATGCCACCAGCGATTTCAAAATCATACCCATGATCTTTGACTTGTCCCTTAAAATAGGGGATGTGTTGGAAATAGTTTGCATCAAGTTCGCCTTCAGCCAATACTTTATTCGGTAAAACATAATCTTGGAATTTTTCGATTTTTAATTTATAGCCTTTTTGTTCCAATAAAGGTTTTGCTTCTTCTAAAATGATGGCATGTGGAGTATTGGATGCTCCTACTACAATGGTTTTGTCATCACCTTTTGTACTTTCTCCTTTTCCATCTTTTGAATCATCTGATTTTCCCCCACATGCGGCAAGACTTAGTACAATGAACGCAGTGAGAAAAGTATAAAGCCATTTTTTCATTAGAAAATCCTCCTCGTTATCGTTTATCTATTTTATTTGTAATCAAATCACCCGTTATTTGAATAATAAAGACAATGATTAAAATAATGATGGTAGCAGCAAGTGTGACATCATTTCTGCTTCTTTGGAATCCATCTAAATAAGCTAAATTCCCTAATCCACCTGCCCCAATCACTCCCGCCATTGCAGTGTACCCTACTAAAGCAATAGCTGTTACAGTAATTCCAGAGACTAATGCCGGCATTGATTCTTTCAGCAGCACCTTCGTAATAATCGTGCTGATATTCGCTCCCATCGATTTAGCGGCTTCAATTACCCCTTTATCAATCTCACGTAAGGCAATCTCCACCATTCTCGCGTAAAAAGGAGCAGCTCCAATAATAAGGGCTGGCAATGCAGCATTTTCCCCGATGATCGTTCCAACAATCACATTTGTGAATGGAATCAATAGAACGATTAAGATAATAAATGGAATCGAACGAAAAATATTTACAAATGCTGCTGTTACAGCATACACCGCTTTGTTTTCCCACATATTCCCTTTAGATGTTAGGAATAATAATAAACCTAAAATAATTCCAAGGATAAAAGTCGCAACAACCGCTACTCCTGTCATATATAAGGTCTCCCATGTGGCTTCCCACATGATTGCCCAATCTACGTTTGGAAACCATTCCTTAAGCATGGGTGATGACCTCCGCCTCTACTTTATGTTGTTCTAAGTATGAAATGACATTTTTAAGTTCCGCTTCATCTCCATTGATATGGATGTACAATGTTCCGTACGCTCCGTTTTGTGTTTGCGATACTTTCCCTTGAACAATATTAATGGAGACTTTAAACTGACGGACAATCTCTGTAATGATCGGTTGTTCAGCTGTTTCACCCAAAAAGAAAAGCTTAATGACTTTTCCAGAAGGATAACGCTCAAGTAGATTTTCAATGGTTTCCTTCGATTCCTCAGGTTCAGCCACTTGTTGTACAAACCGTTTGGTGATCGGTTGTTTTGGTTTTTTAAAGACTTCAAGTACTGGACCCTGTTCAACGATTGTTCCCTGCTCCATCACTGCGACACGATGACAAATTTTTCTTATGACATGCATCTCATGTGTAATCAAAACGATCGTTAATCCTAATCTTTCATTAATATCCACTAATAAATCTAATATTGAATCGGTTGTTTGTGGATCTAAAGCGGATGTCGCTTCATCACATAAGAGCACCTTGGGATTATTAGCTAATGCCCGAGCAATCCCGACTCTTTGCTTTTGACCTCCACTTAATTGGGAAGGATAAGCATCTCCACGTCCCTCTAGGCCGACTAATTTTATTAATTCATTGACCCTTTGCATTCTTTCTTTTTTCGGAACCCGAGCAATTTCAAGGGGGAAGGCAATATTTTCCTTTACCGTGCGCGACCATAATAAATTAAAGTGTTGAAAAATCATACTAATATTTTGCCTTGCTTTTCTTAATGTAGCGCCTTTAATTTTCGAAACAACCTGATCTGCCACGCTAATTTCCCCACTAGTTGGGATCTCTAGCCCATTTAACATTCGAATTAACGTGCTCTTTCCTGCGCCACTATATCCGATAATTCCGAAAATTTCCCCCTGTTTAATAGCTAGATTAATATCTTTTACCGCTGTAATTTCACCATTCTTCGTAGAAAATATCTTCTTAACACGCGAAATATGAATGATATCTTTCGTTTCCATTAGACCACCTCTTTCACTAGCATCTTGCCTGAAATTAGCTTCAATAAAAAAACCTTTCTGCCGAATGACAGAAAGGTTTAACGAACGATCACGATATTACCTTCCTCTCATCTCTCAAAAATAATTTTGTGTGAATTGGCACCTTTTCAAAAACTGACGGTTGCCGGGCTTCATAGGGCACATCCCTCCACCTCTCTTGATAAGAGTAAATACAACTATATTGATTTGATTAATGGTAATATTAACATTCCTAGATGAATAGTGTCAAGACTTTTTCCACAACCCTTTTATTTATTTAAAACATTCTTTCAATTATGCAGGTTCATTTTTTAATTCATATTCTTTGCAAAGCCATAGGATCGATTCCAGCAGTAAGAGTGATCGATAGGAGCCATGATAAACTAATTCTTTTCTCTTCACTAATGTTTGCAAACGTTCTTTTCCCAAGAAGGCCTGTTGAATAGAAGCATACTTTCCCTCTATTAAAATTGGCACATGGTCAACTACATGATTGGAATAAATGATTTCATTCTCTGAAAAGGAAATGATCCAAGCTTGCTGTTCACATTGGATACAGGCATCTAAAAATTGCTCTGGAAGTAAAGAAGTAATATGTTTTCTTTTTCTACATTCTTTTTTTAAGCGATTTAGTATATTCTCCATACCCTCACCTCAAACAGATTTCTTTCTTACCTTTTTCCTGTTGTTGAGGGGAAAAACCTTTATGTTTCGTTCGACAATTTTTCTGCCCATCCAATCAAAACGACATAATCCCCAAAGGTCCTACAAATAAAAAGCGCCGGTCTAGGAATATTAAAGTGAAACTGCATTCAGTGGGGGGTTCTTCATTCACCACTGAATGCGGGATAAACATTTCCCGAGAAATATGTTAAATCGTGACGAAATAATTCTAAAAAAAGTGAGGCCACACCAAATAAAAAAGCACCATCTATTGGTACTTCGTTAAAACATGATATAAATGTGGAACTGAATGAAAGGCATATATTTTCTCGACTACTTCTCCGTCTTGAAAAAATAAAAGACATGGAACACTCTCAATCAGGTATTTGGTTGCCAATTGTTCATGGAAGTTCAAATCTAACTTAGCGAAAGGAATTCCAGGAAGGAGCTCACTTAACACTTGAACCATCTTCCCCGCTACTTGGCATGTTCCACATAGGGGGGTGTATAAATATAAAACTAGTTGAGGAGGTTCTTCTAGTAATTGTTCTACAGGCTGTTGTGACCAATCTTGCACCATCATTTCTCATCCTTTTCTACATACTTGGAATGGACATCCAAATTTGCACTTAATAATACCGAACATAAATGCCAATAAGGAGCGGTTGCGACTTCTTTGTACATACGGTCAATGTATAAATGCTTTGCTTCTGGAAATTCCTGTTTGAACAGTTTGCGAAGCTTTTCCCCTGAATCATCGGCATCCACCAAAATATAGACATCTCGCCCTAATAATTCATCGACCAATTCATCGATCTTGGTTAACCCGATGGTACCATTCGTACAAATAATTTCGACCGGTTCTTTAATGACTGTTTTTATTTTTCTTTTGTCTGTTGTCCCTTCTACAATGATTACCTTTTCCTCAACCAGATCCAATTCCACCACTCCTTACTGTTCATTGTTATGTTCTATTTTCACTCACTTGATTCATAATTGCAAAGGATTCACTTTTGACATTACAAATGCCTAAGCGCCTGCCCATCGGCGGACGGGCTTCGTAGTTTTTGACTGAGATAAAGGAAACTCTGTTCAAATTTTATCTTTTTCTAAAAAGCTAAGAAAGCACCCTCCATCTTAAGGGTGCTTGATGAATTTCTATTCTTCTTTTTCCTTCTTCATCGGATTCATTTTTTGAGCTGCTTGATACATTTGGTCAAAACGATCGGCTACTTTTGCAAAAATAGATTCAGGTTGGAATTCTCCTAAGTTTGTAAGGGGATAACCAGCACTAACACCCGTTAGAATTTCAATTCCTTCTGTAATATTTTCTACCGCCCATACATGGAATAATCCCTTTTCTACCGCATCCATTACATCATCATGGAGCATTAAGTTTTGAATATTTTGTTTCGGGATCATCACACCTTGTTCACCCGTTAACCCTTTTTCTTTACAAACATGATAAAATCCTTCAATCTTTTCATTTACTCCACCGATCGGTTGAATTTCCCCCCATTGGTTCACAGATCCTGTGACAGCAATGCCTTGCTTAATCGGAACTCCTGATAAGGAAGAAAGTAACACATAAAGTTCTGTACTTGAGGCACTATCCCCATCAATCATTTGATAGGTTTGTTCAAACGTGATGCTTGCTGAAAGGGGAATTGGCCGATTTTTTGCGAATAAGCCTGATAAATAACCTGTTAATATTAATAATCCTTTATTATGAATTTGCCCGCTTAAAGAGGTTTCTCTTTCAATGTTCATGATCCCTGATCTTCCGGCGAAAGTTTGAGCGGTGATCTTACTAGGTATTCCAAAGGTGTATTCTCTCGTTCCCATTACGGCAAGTCCGTTAATTTGGCCAACACGAGCTCCATCTGTATCCACCATAATCGTACCGCTCACAATCATTTCCTTATACTTTTCAAATATTCGATTGGAACGATACATCTGTTCATCAAGAGCTTTTTTAATATGAATATCATCTACATATCGAGAATTTTCGCGGCTCGCCCAATAACTAGACTCCACTAACAGCTTAGTAATCTCCTGGAAACGAGTCGATAATTTTCTCTGATCTTCCACAAGTCTCGAACTATAGTTCATAATCTTCACTACAGCTCTTCGATGAAAAGGGAGTAATCCTTCTCGGTCTGAATAGTCCTTAACGAAATAAGCCATTTGTTCATAATGTTCTCGGTCTTTTGTCATTTCTGTATCAAACTCAACTTTTACTTTAAATAACTTATAAAAATCTTCATCATAGCTTGCGAGCAAATCGAATAAATAATAGGAGCCGATCATAATCACTTTTACACGGAGTGGAATGGGCTCTGGTCTTAACCCACTTGTAGGATAGGCTCCTTGTACTTCATAAAGATTCTCAATTTGAATATGGCCCGTCTGCAGCATTCTCTTAAGCAAGCCCCAAGCATATGGTTGCTGAAGAAGTTCAGATGCCTGTAAAATCAGATACCCTCCATTAGCCAGATGCAAGGCTCCTGGTTTAATTAAGGTAAAATCCGTTGTCCAATTTCCTAAAGCACCTTTATATTCCATCTTTCCAAAGAGATTTTGAAAGGTTGGATTTGTTTCGTAAATAACAGGCGCCCCTTTTTCACTTTTATTGTTTACGAGAAGATTGACCGTATAACGTTGTAATTGTTGTTCTTTATTTCCTGTGATTACTTCCAAAAAGTCGAATTCTTCTTTCTCATCTGCTGCCGGTAAAAAGATGGAAAAATGCTCAACCACATCTTGAAAGTATGCTTTCAAATAGCGAATGACTTTTGGGTTATCCTCATATTCCCCATAGAGTGGCTGGAAAAGACATTCTATCGAATAAGCAACCGATTGCTTCATAAACAAATCCAAACTTTTTCTTATTTCGCTTTCCACTTTTTGAATCTGATTGATGGTTTGATTTATTTTTTCTTCCAATTGCCTACTTTTTTTCTGTAACTCTTCTTTATCTTCCTTTGTCAAACGATCATACTCTATTTTCTCTAATGGTCTTCCAAATCTAAGAGGATACGTATCAATTCCAGAGGGCGTTTGTTCAACGCGAAAATTCAAATTAGAGGCAAAGTCTTCTAGATCTTTCCACGACTGTTCGATCTGCTTTTCAAATCCTGCTAGAAGAGTGCGTCGTTTGTTCTCGAATGGTTCCTCAGAAAATGTTTTTCTGATCAATCTTTCAATATCCTTTAACAGCACTTCAATATCATGATGAAACCGAGCACCCACTCCAGCTTCCAGGGAGATTGCAAGTGGGCGATCAGGATTTTCGAAATTATAGACGTAACACCAATCATGTGGAACGGTCTTTTCCTTTGCTAAATTTCCGACCTTTTGTTGGGTATAAGTTAATCTTCCCGTT
Organism: Oikeobacillus pervagus; assembly: GCF_030813365.1. NCBI lineage: Bacteria > Bacillati > Bacillota > Bacilli > Caryophanales > Bacillaceae > Oikeobacillus > Oikeobacillus pervagus. The sequence goes on along the minus strand of NZ_JAUSUC010000015.1, from coordinate 22,630 downwards.
CCAGAGGGGCCGACTACAAATAAATTATAATCGGGCTGTTTAACTGTTAAACCAAAGTCCATCGCATCAACTGCACGCTTTTGACCGATTAATTCACTCTGTTTCTGCTCGATCTCAGCCGTTGTTTCAAATTGAAACATTTGTCCATCACAGTGACTGCTTAATTTCGATACAGGTACTTTATATAGCGAGAGAAGTTGTTGATATTGAGCTGTTTCCATAGGGATCACTCCTTCGAATACTTTGATTTACGCATTCTCTATCTCTTAACATATTTCTACATGATTCCTCATAAATCCTACAAATTCCTCAATATTTTCACAATATTAAAGAAGGGAAACCATGGAGAGTCGCACATCCCACGAAAAAAAAAGAAAACACTCCAAGTTCCTAAGTGTTTTCTTTCCCTATGAATAGTAATGATTAGTCTTCTTTAATCATTTCTTCATATTGTTCAGCTGTCATTAATTTGTCTACTTCTGAAGCATTAGATGGTTCTATTACAATCATCCATGCTTTTTCATATGGCGATTCATTTACAAATTCTGGGCTATCATCTAAATCTTCATTTACTTCCACTACTTTTCCACTAACAGGAGCATATAGCTCGGAAACTGTTTTAACGGATTCTACAGAACCAAATGGCTCGTCCGCTTTAATTTCATCACCTTCAGAAGGAAGCTCAACAAAAACGATATCACCGAGTTCGGATTGTGCAAAATCTGTAATCCCAATACGAACTTTATCTCCTTCAACCTTTACCCATTCATGTTCTTCAGAATAACGTAATTCCTTTGGTGTGCTCATTTAAATCCCTCCATACATTTTTCAAATTAACTTTACCTATAAAAATTGCATTAAGCAAGAAAACACTTTTTCACAAATAAAAACCATTAAAGGCAAACATCTACAACCATGTTGCTTCGAAATTTTCTTCTTTGAAGCCCACCGTTACCTTGTGGCCATCTGTGACAATGGGACGTTTCAAAAGCATCCCGTCTGAAGCAAGGATTTGAATTAATTCCTCGCAAGAAGCGGTTTTAACCTTATCTTTAAGACCAAGTTCACGATATTTTTTGCCGCTTGTATTAAAAAATTTCTTAATATCTAGACCGCTTTTACGATATAATTCTGCAATCGTTCCCTGTGAAGGTGGGTTGTCAACAATATGTATTTCATTAAGCTCAATTTGATGCTCTTCAAACCATTTCTTTGCTTTTCGACATGTCCCACATTTAGGATACCAATAAAAATCTAATGCCATAGTCGTCACCACCCTTTTTCATTTTTTCCATTCATGGATTCATTAAACATCTTGCCGCTAAAACAAGGGGATGTGTTTTTGTTTGATCCTACTTTAAAAATTCGACATTTCCATAAAAGGGCCTGCATTATCATATAGATTTACCATTATTTTATCCAAAATGAACAGGAAAGTATAGTCAATCCAGCCACTTTAATGATGCAATTTCACTTGAATCTAAAAAAATAGACTAATCCATTTAGGATTAGTCTCCACAGCTAGTCATTTAAGGGGTTGTTCTAACAAGCAAGGCTAACCCAATTTAGGGGGCGGGTTCACCTTAGCGATACTAGCCAAGCTAAAATCGATTCAAAAAATTGTTCTATCCAATGATTGCAAACCATTAAGCTAGTCTTTTTTTGAAATCGGGGGCCTAGCTTTACTAGTTTGTTAGAACGTAAAATATATTCAATAAACATTTAGGGGGGGAATTAACACCCCTAATGGGTGTTACATAGTCATCAAACTGTGTAACGTTCTGCTTCTATTAATTGTACAGCAGCTTCACGTTTTTTGGCAATAATATTGATTGGTGTATGGCGAGTAAATTTACGTAAAGCTGAAAGCATCATACGTAATGTATCGCCCTCTTCTGTAGCTACCAATGTTTCTTTTGCATCTTGCTCAATTTGATTAAATGCTTCTTGGCAGAAAATTTCAGTGTATAAAAGCTTTTGCTTACTCTTTTCTAATCCATCTCTTGCAATGGCCTTCTCAGTACGTAGAACAGCTGATTCCATTGCAAAGGCATTCGCTACGATATTCGCAATATTCACAAGAATTTCTTGCTCATCATTTAATGCTTTTCCAAATTTCTGAGCAGCTAATCCTGCTGCAAGCAATCCAATTTTCTTAGCATTTTTCACTAAATATTTTTCTTGTGCAAGTGGTTCTGTTCCTGGGTCTTCAGGCATTAACATCATGAGTTCTTCTTGTAGTGCTTGAGCTTTTTGAAGAAGCGGTAATTCACCTTTCATTGCTTTACGAAGGAATGTTCCTGGAACTAGGAAACGGTTAATTTCATTTGTTCCTTCAAAAATACGGTTAATACGAGAATCACGATAAGCTCTTGAAATTTCGTATTCTTCCATAAATCCATATCCACCGTGAAGTTGTACCCCTTCATCTACCACATAGTCAAGAACTTCAGAACCAAAGAATTTCGCTATAGAACATTCGATTGCATATTCAGCAACAGATGCAGCAATTGCCTTGCCATCCTTTGCTTGCTCTGGTGAAAGCTGACTCATACGATCTTCAAATAGACCTACTGTACGATAGTTTAAGCTTTCATTTGCATAAATTTTAGAAGCCATTGTTGCTAGTTTTTCCTTCGTTAAGTTAAAGGAAGAGATTGGTGTTTTGAATTGCTGTCTTTGGTTAACATAAGGAATGGTCACTTCTAAAGCACGTTTAGAAGATCCAACCGTACCTACACCTAGTTTATAACGACCTATATTTAAAATGTTAAAGGCAATCACATGACCTTTTCCAACTTCACCAAGTAAATTTTCAACGGGTACTTCCGCATCTTCCAGAATTAATGTTCTAGTTGAGGAGCTCTTAATTCCCATTTTTTGTTCTTCAGGGCCTGTAGAAACTCCTGGATAATCACGCTCAACGATGAAGGCAGAGAATTTATCTCCATCAATTTTTGCATAGACAACAAATACATTGGCAAAACCAGCATTTGTAATCCATTGTTTTTCACCATTTAAAATATAATGTGTTCCTTCTGCATTTAATTTTGCTACTGTTTTGGCACCTAATGCATCCGATCCTGAAGAAGGCTCTGTTAAAGCATAGGCAGCAATTTTTTCTCCAGTCGCTAGAACAGGAAGATATTTCTGCTTTTGCTCTTCATTCCCGAATAATACGATTGGTAAGGAGCCAATCCCAACATGAGCACCATGTGTGATGGAAAATCCACCCGCAACGGCCATTTTTTCAGTGATCAATGCTGAGCTAAGCTTATCTAAACCTAAACCGCCGTACTCTTCCGGAACATCTGCACTTAAAAGCCCTAATTCACCTGCTTGTTTTAATAGTTTAACAGAACGATCAAATTCATGTTTTTCAAGATATTCAACTTGAGGTAACACTTCATTTGTCACATATTCTTCTGTTGTTTTCGCAATCATCTTTTGCTCATCTGAAAATTCCTCTGGAGTGAATACTTGATCTACAGTAATTTCATCAATTAGAAAGCTTCCACCTTTAACTAAAGTTTTTTCAGTTTGATTTGACATTTTATTTTCCTCCCTTTTCTTTCCTTATGATTATGAAATTAATTCGAATACTCCAGCGGCACCCATTCCGCCACCGATACACATCGTTACAACTCCAAATTGTTCGTTGCGACGTTGCATTTCATTTAGTAATGTCATCGTTAATTTTGCTCCTGTACATCCAAGTGGATGACCTAGTGCGATGGCACCACCGTTCACATTGACTTTATCTTCATCAAGACCCAGTTCACGAATGACCTGAATGGATTGAGATGCAAATGCTTCATTCAGTTCAAATAACCCAACATCAGATACCTCTAGACCCGCTAATTTCAATGCTTTCGGGACAGCTACAACCGGGCCAACTCCCATAATTTCTGGTGGTACCCCACCTACTGCAAACGAACGAAATTTTGCAATTGGTTTTAGCCCTAATGATTCAGCTTTTTCCCGATCCATGACCATAACAGCCGCTGCTCCATCACTTGTTTGAGAAGAGTTCCCTGCCGTTACGGAACCTGTTAAAGAAAATGCAGGACGCAATTTGGATAATGCTTCAATATTCGTTCCTTTTCTAACTCCTTCGTCTTGCTTAAATGTCACTTGTTTTTCGACCAGTTTATTGTCTTCTCCTACGGAACGAAGAGTGACATCTACAGGTACGATCTCATCATCGAATTTCCCTTCAGCAATCGCTTTTGCTGCGCGTTCATGACTTCTTACAGCAAATGCATCTTGCTCTTCTCGGGAAATCCCGTATTTTTTTGCCACTTCTTCAGCTGTATGCCCCATTCCCATATAATATTCAGGCATCTCTTCAGCAATCTTTATATTTGGTCGAACAACATGGCCCATCATCGGGACAAGGCTCATCGATTCAGCTCCTCCAGCAATCACTGTGTCAGCTGCTCCTACCATAATCTTATTTGCAGCAAATGAAATTGCTTGAAGGCCTGATGAACAATAACGATTAATTGTTAAAGCAGGAACATTGTACGGAAGCCCAGCTAATGCTCCGATATTTCTAGCCATATTTAATCCTTGTTCCGCCTCTGGCATTGCACAACCAATGATTAAGTCATCAATATTCCCCTCGTAATTTCCTGCTCTTTTCAATGTTTCTTTTACAACTAATGCACCAAGATCATCTGGTCGAACCGTGGCTAACGTTCCTTTTTTCGCTTTTCCAACTGGTGTACGTGCACCAGCAACGATGACTGCTTCTCTCATGAAGTTCCTCCCCTTCACTATTTATTCATCCTTTTCATTCTCAAATCCCGCTCTATATACACCCTTTATTAGTTACGTAATGGTTTCCCTTTTAATAACATGTGTTGCATACGTTGTTGAGATTTCGGTTCTTTAATTAGGCTTAAGAATGCTTCTCTTTCTAAATCTAATAAATACTGTTCATCTACTTTTGTTCCAAACGGTACCTTTCCACCTGCAATGACATAGGCTAATTTCTTCGCAATCGTGTAATCATGTTCTGAAATATATCCCGATTTCATCATGGTTTGAGCGCCAAGAAGCAATGCAGCATAACCAGTTTCCCCAACTACTGGAACTTTCTTGCGAATTGGTGGTGTATATCCTCTTTCAAATAATGAGATGACCACTTGTTTTGCATCATATAATTGATGATCCTGATTCACACTGATTCCATCTGCTTTATTTAAGAAGTTATTGTCTCGAGCCTCTTCCCCAGATGTGGACACTTTCGCCATTGCGATACTTTCGAACACTTTATTTGCTACATTTTGAAGATCAAATTGAACTCCGTTTGGTATACTTTCTAAATGTTTTATATAAAGTTCTTTATTTCCGCCACCACCAGGGATTAGACCAACCCCTACTTCAACAAGTCCCATGTATGTTTCCATCGTTGCTTGAATATGTGCTGTCGGTAAACATACTTCCGTTCCTCCACCAAGAGTCATCGCAAATGGTGCAGCAACAACCGGTTTTGCACTATATTTGATTTTCATCATCGCTTGATGAAAATTACGGATCACCATATCTAATTCAAAGTAGTTGTCATCTTGAGCCTCCATTAACATCATGGCAAGGTTCGCGCCTACACAGAAGTTTTTCCCTTGGTTCCCGATAACGAGTCCTTTATAGTTCTTCTCCACTTCATCAATGGAGTAATTAATCATTTGGATCGTATCTAAACCAAGTGCATTATTAGGTGAATGGAATTCCAGTAATGCTACTCCATCGCCGATATCTATTAAACTAGCTCCCGCATTTTTCTTAATCAGTTTGCCTTGTTTTTTCAATTGTCTTAAATCAATCACTTTAGGATTTTGAGGAACTGGTTTATATTCTCCATTTTGATAGAACATTGAAATTTCATCTTCTTTATAGAAAGAAGGATGTCCGTTTGCCACCATCTCTTTCACCCAAACAGGCACTTTCATTCCTTCTGCTTCCATTTTTTGAACAGATTTTTCTACGCCGATGGCATCCCATGTTTCGAATGGACCAAATTTCCAGCCAAATCCCCATTTCATTGCCTGATCAATCGCTACAATATCATCCGCGATTTCCCCTAGTAATTCCGCTGAATACGTTAATACAGGGGCTAATATACTCCATAGAAACTTTCCAGCTGGGTCATCTGCATAAACAAGCGCTTTCATTTTGTTTACAGTTCCTTTTGCTTGTTTACTAGCTTCTACTGCCGCTGATTTTAGTTTTTTGCGAGGTTCATATTCTAATGTTTCTGGGTTCAATTCTAAGATTTCTTTTCCTTTTTTAACGAAGAATCCTTGTCCTGATTTAGAACCTAACCAGCCATTTTCTAACATTGTCTTCATAAAGGATGGAATTTCAAAAATCTTTTTCTCTTCTCCCTCTACTTTTTCATATACATTGTTGGCAACATGAATAAAAGTATCTAAACCTACGACATCTAATGTGCGGAATGTTGCACTTTTTGGACGACCGATTAAAGGGCCAGTGATGGAATCCACTTCTCCTACACTTAATCCTGCTTTCAACATTTCTTGAACAGTTACAAGCAACCCATAAGTTCCAATTCGATTCCCAATAAAGTTCGGAGTATCTTTCGCAAGAACTACACCTTTTCCTAGAACATCCTCACCAAACTGTTTCATAAATTCAAGTACTTCAGGGGACGTTTGTTTCGTTGGAATAACTTCGAGTAATTTTAAATAACGAGGCGGATTAAAGAAGTGTGTTCCAAGAAAATGTTTTTGGAATTCCTCTGACCGACCTTCAGACATTGCTTCAATAGAAATACCTGATGTATTGGAGCTAACAATGCTTCCTTCTTTCCGATAGCGCTCTACTTGTTCGAACACTTTCTTTTTGATATCAAGGTTTTCCACCACTACTTCAATGATCCAGTCCACTTCAGAAAGCTTTTCCATATCATCTTCCATATTTCCAGCTTGAATGAGGTTTAAGTTTTTCTTAGAAGTTAATGGTGCTGGTTTTTGTTTTAAAAGCTTTTTCAAAGCACCTTCCGCAAAACGGTTTCTCACAACTTTATCTTCAAGTGTCAGTCCCTTCGCTTTTTCTTCATCTGTCAATTCACGAGGTACAATATCCAATAATAATGTAGGGATTCCTATATTTGCTAAATGTGCCGCAATCCCTGATCCCATAATTCCAGATCCTAGAACGGCTGCTTTATTGATACGCTGAACCAAAGTATTTTCCCCCTTTGTATCCTTGAATGAATACTCATTCATTTATTGATAACTCTAATATAAACGATAATGATCAATATCGCAATATATTTTATGTTTAAAAACAATAAAATTTTCAAAATATTATGATTCAAGGAAAATTCACATATTCTTTCATTATTTGGAAAGGGTAAAAACGAGAATTGATTTCCTGGAGGTGTAGATTATGGCGAAACATAAGAAAAGCCCTTCGAAGGCAGGCGTTAGTGCTGCAAGTGTTAAGGGAAATGCCGGTCCAAATGTAGAATATGATGGCGGTGGAAAAGTTAATAGTCAAAACAATCAATATAAAAAATAGTGGGTGATTGGAAATGGACGGGGCGATCTTGTTATAGTCAAAATAATCAAATTCGATATTTTAAAAAAGTTCCGTCCGCTTCCCATTCCATTCTTTATTTTCTCATCATTCCTTTTAAAACAAACAACACATTGGCAGGACGTTCGGCGAGCCTTCTCATAAAGTATCCATACCAATCCCCTCCATAAGGAACATATACTCTCATTTTATACCCTTGCTTTGCCAATTCCATTTGTTTTTCAGGTCGAATTCCATATAACATTTGGAATTCGCATTGATCTGTTGGAATCTTATGTTCTCTTATAATTTGCTTCGTATATTCGATTATTTGATCGTCATGTGTGGCAATAGCTGTGTAATTTCCATTGATTAAATGCATTTTAATGATTTTTTTAAAGTTTTCATCCACATCTTTCTTCATTGGGTAGGCTACTTCTTTGGATTCCTTATAAGCCCCTTTCACCAACCGAAGATGAGGAGAGTATTTCCTTAAGTCTTCTATATCTTTTTCTGAGCGGTACAAATAAGCTTGAATGACTGTTCCTACATGATGAAATTCCTTCTTTAATTGTTTGAAAAGATCTAAAGTTCTTTGACAGTGAGCATAATCTTCCATATCAATCGTAACAAACACATCGTTCTCCTCTGCTACACGAAGAATTCTTTGCATATTACGCATAACGATTTCATTAGAAATATCCATCCCTAGGGAAGTGAGTTTGACAGAGATCTGAGAATCCAGTTGTTTATGTCGAATGGCTTTAATAGCCTTTATCACTTGCAATGTCATTTCATTTGCTTCTTCTCCGGAACTAATGAATTCTCCTAAGTGATCAATGGTCACACTTAAATTGGATTCATTTAAATTCTTGATCACTTGGACAACCTCATCGATTGTCTCGCCCGCCACAAAACGTGCGGCACCAAATCTTCGACCATATTTTTTTGACATTTTCGTTAGCATCCGGTTTTTAGATAAAAATAAAAAGAAATTCCTCATCATCATTTCCATCATTCGTAACCCCCTAAATTGGTTATGAAAGCGGTTACATATACTCTTTTATTTTATCATATTTTGGAAATGTTTTGAATATTATTTTGTCTAAATTGAAGAAAGAGGAATGGAGGAAACCGCAAATAAAGCTTCCCTCATTCCTCTATAATTGTCTACAATCCTTCTTTTGTTTGCTTTAATAAATCGCGAATCTCCATTAATAATTTTTCCTCGTTTGTTAAGGATGGAGCTTGTTCTTTCACTTCATCGTTTTTTGTTCTCATCCGGCTGATCAGTCGGACAAAAATGAAAATGGAAAACGCAATAATAAAGAAGTCTACAATTGTTTGTAGAAAGTTTCCGTATTTGATTGCGGCCTCATTGACTGTCCACTCTAACCCTTTTAAATTAATGCCTCCTAAGACAAATCCAAATAATGGCATAATGATGTCATCAACAAGGGAGGAAACAATTTTACTGAAGGCAGCACCGATGATCACCCCAACAGCTAAATCGATCACATTCCCTTTCATGGCAAACTTTTTGAAATCATTCCACATTATTCTCACACCTTCATCTTTCCTTCGTTTTTTACCAAGCTAAACAACATTATTTTTATTTTTACATGATCAGCTGGTTGATTTCAAGATGTATTAAAAAAATGCAAAAGAGCAGGCATCTTTAGGATCTATGCCTGCTCTTTTAATTATAAGAGGAAAACATATAATGTCTTTCATTAAAATAAATCGAAAAAATCAAACCAACAGCGAGCATATTCCCCATTAGGGAACTACCTCCATAACTGATGAATGGTAAAGGAATCCCCGTGATTGGCAATAACCCGATCGTCATTCCAATATTTTGGAATACGTGGAATGTAATCATTGAAATGACCCCTGCACACATATAGGAGTAAAATGGGATTTTGGTTTCTAACGCTAATTTGGTTATATGGAAGATGAGCATAAAAAACAAACTAACGACAATACTTGCCCCTATAAAACCAAATTCTTCTCCAATCACACTAAAGATGAAATCGGTATGACTTTCCGGCAAATAGACTTCGCGATAGCCAAATCCCTTCCCACCTGTTTGTCCGGAACCGATGGCAAGCAAAGACTTCGTTAAATGGAAACCCGTTGAGCTCTCATAGGTATAAGGATCAAGCCAAGAATATATCCGTCCAAATTGATATTGTTTAACACCTAAATATTTTTCTAATAATTGAGGATGCCAAAGCACAAGGTACAAAATAGCAGAAATAAGTGCCATCCCTGTACCGAAAATGGGGAGCAAAATACGCCAAGTAATTCCTGAAACAAAAATCATTCCGATTAAGATTGAAATAAGTACTAACCCAGTTCCTAAATCTGGTTGCTGCATGATCAATAATAATGGAACTGCCGTTATTCCACCTAATTTAAGCAATAATATTAAATCAGATTCAGTCGATTTAACTGGATTTTTTTGATGATGATCGACAAGTACCCTTGAAAGAGTCACAATCAAAAATACTTTGACGAATTCAGATGGTTGTATGGATATTCCCGGTAAAACAAACCAACTTTTCGCCCCATTTACAACTGGTGCAATACTATAAGGCGCAATAATTAGTAATACCAAAAGAAAGAGTCCAAATCCATATACATACCAAGATAGCTTCAATAGCTGATCCGAATCAAGGCGAATCACCCCAAGAATAATAAAGATTCCAATAATATAATACACAATTTGCCTGATCATAAAATTATCTTTATATTGCCCTGTTGTTTGTGCACTATAAATGGAAATACAACTCACTAAAAACAGCAAAATCAAGATAAAAACTAAATTATAATCAATTCTACTTTTATTTTGGTTATGAGAAGTCATCGATTGTCTCCTCTACTCTAAAAATACAATATCCCTTTAACATTATACCTGTTGTACTAAATTTCACAATAGATAAGCATATGAAAATTGTGGTTATTTTGATATGTAGGAGGAAAAAGGGTAAAATCACTCCTTTTCATATCTTCAAGATTGAATCTTCCTCATTTCTTTGCGTAAAATGTAGTTAGGAGGGATTGACAATGAAACTAATAGAAGACAAAACGACTTTCGAACAATTAATTGCTAAAGAAAAACCGGTTATTGTTAAATTTTTTACGACATGGTGCCCAGATTGCCGAAGAATGGATATGTTTATTGATGACATTATTAAGGAACATGATGAATACGACTGGTATGAGTTAAATAAAGATGAACTTCCAGATATTAGCGATCAATATGATGTCATGGGAATTCCAAGTTTACTTATTTTCAAAAATGGCAAAAAAATTGCTCACTTACATAGTGCAAATGCAAAATCTCCAGAACAAGTCCAAGATTTTCTCCAAAATAATAAATAACGGATGAAATAGTCATTTCCTCAAAAAGCCGCTCAAATTTATGCGGCTTTTTGATTGTTTAGGAAAAATTCTTTCCATATAGATATCCTATCCTTTAGGATTTTCATTTTTCTCCATATAAATTTTCCCTATTTTTTTGTTAATGTTTTGACAAACTTACTCTTCCGGAATATGATATAAATATCCTAAAGTTGCACACGAGAAACATATTGTGATACAGGCAAAACATGAGCGGGAGGTAAAGTTTAAAATGAATAATCCCGAAACCATCGCTCTCAATGAAGCGAAAACAGGTGATTGTATTAAAATAAAAGAATTAAAGGTGAAAGGAACGATGAGAAGAAGATTACTGGACTTAGGATTCGTTCCCTCTGCAGAAGTAATCGTTTTACAAAAAAGTCCATTAGGAGATCCCATCGCCTTTCGTGTTAGCAATACGACCATTGCACTTCGAAAAGAAGAAAGCTCACAAATTTTCGGGGAGTTGATCTCTTATGGAACATAATCAACCAATCAAAATCGCGTTAGCCGGTAATCCGAATGTTGGAAAAAGCACATTATTCAATACATTGACTGGTTTAAAACAACATACAGGTAACTGGCCAGGAAAAACAGTTATCCATGCAGAAGGAGAGTTTTCCCATAAAGGAAAGCATTACACGATGATTGACTTGCCAGGAACTTACTCGCTTTTTTCCAATTCAGCGGATGAAGAAGTGGCGCGGGACTATATTATATTTGAACACCCAGATATTACAATTGTTGTGTTAGATGCTACTTCCATTGAACGCAATTTAAATTTAGCCCTACAAGTATTAGAAATGACGGACAATGTCATTGTATGTATTAATTTAATAGATGAAGCAAAGAAAAAAGGAATTGAAATTCATCATCAAGCCCTGATGACAAAGCTTGGAGTCCCGGTGATCAAAATATCAGCTCGAAATAAAATTGGAATCGACCAACTTTTAGATACGATTGACCGAATGATGGAGGGGAAAATTTCAACCAATCCATATAGAATGACCTACTCAGACGAAATTGAGGAAAAAATAGCAAAGTTACTTCCTTATATAGAGGAGACGTTCGGAATTGATGTACCACCACGTTGGATGGCTTTACGCCTACTTGATGGGGATGAATCATTATTAAAAACGTATTCAGAAAGAAAAAAACAAGAGCAGGAGGTGTTGAACCATGACTTCGCATACCGAACCAAAACCCAACAATTATGATGAGCTTCTAAAGTTAGCAAAATCAATGTCTAACGAGGATATTCGGGATGAAGTTGTAACAAAAATCTATCAAACTTCCAAAAGCCTTTGCGACAAAACAGTTACGTATCAAGACCAGAATAAATTGAAACAAACTGAAAAATTAGATCATATTTTCACATCTAAAATATGGGGATTCCCGATTATGTTCGCCATGTTAGGGATCGTATTTTATATTACAATTGCGGGGGCCAATATCCCTTCAAGTATGCTAGCTAATTTTTTCAATTGGTTTGAAGGATATTTAACGACCTTTTTTAAATGGATTCATGCTCCAGAATGGCTTTACGGTGCACTTGTTCTCGGTTTTTACCGTGGCACAGGTTGGGTGGTCAGCGTCATGTTACCCCCAATGGCGATTTTCTTTCCGGTTTTTGCCCTTTTGGAAAACTACGGTTACCTCCCTCGGGTCGCCTTTAATATGGACCGCTTATTTAAAAGAGCGGGTGCACATGGAAAACAATCTTTAACGATGGCCATGGGATTCGGCTGTAATGCCGCAGCAATCATGTCCACAAGAATTATCGAATCACCGCGTGAGCGAATGCTGGCCATTTTAACGAATAATTTCGTTCCTTGTAATGGGCGCTGGCCAACTTTAATTTTAATGGCCTCCCTCTTTATGGCATCTGGATTCACAGGGAGTCTTGGTACACTTGTAACTGCCGGTGTTGTAATGGGAATGGTTCTTATTGGAATCGTAGTGACTTTAACGGTTTCATGGATTTTATCCAAAACGGCTTTAAAAGGGGTCCCGACACATTATACATTAGAACTGCCACCATATCGTCGACCAAAGTTTTGGAATACAATCATTCGAGCGACTCTTGATAAATCATTATTCGTCTTAAAAAGGGCGGTTATTGTTGCAGCCCCTGCTGGAGTTCTTACATGGGTATTAGCGAATATTTCGATTGGCGACACAAGTATTTTAATGTATATGGTTAACTTTCTTGATCCGTTTGCCAAAGCATTAGGAATGGATGGGTATATCTTAATGGCCTTTATTCTTGGATTACCAGCAAACGAGATCGTCCTTCCCATCTTGCTTATGGGGTACTTATCCACTGGTTCAATGATTGAAGTGGATGATTTAAACTCTTTAAAACAAATCTTTCTTGATCATGGATGGACTTGGTTAACAGCTTTAAATATGATGTTATTTTCACTCCTTCATTATCCATGTGGTACGACATTATTTAATATATACAAAGAGACAAAAAGTAAAAAATGGACATTTGTTGCTTTTGCTCTCCCAACTTCGATTGCGATTGGTGTTACATTCGCTGTTGCACAAATTGTCCGCGCATTTGGGTGGGTATAAAAATCGCGGGAATAGCCCCTTATTTTTGTAATAAGAAAGACGATCAACCTCTTTCTAGGAATGAAGTTGATCGTCTTTCTTTCAATCTATGGATGTTTAGTGAATAATTCCATTTTTTCTTTTAACAAATTTATTATATTGATGACACTCGCATCGTTTTTTTGAGCTTCAATATACGCTTCTTGCATAAGCGCTAATAATTTTTCTTGTTCTTGAGTCATAACGTTAACCTCTTTAGTTTTTATTCAGATCGTACCTCTAATCTAAATCTTATTACACCCCCATCACTAGCGAATTCTCTATTATTATAATAAAATTGTATTCCTTTTGCCAATTCCAGAACGCATAATTTGTCAGAATTTCCATTTTGTTAAAGAATTTTAACAGTTTTGATCGAATTTTAATTAGATTTTTATAGTGAAAATAAAGAAAGACGGAGGAAGCGGGTTCAATATGTTCAAAAAAGGGGGTGCGTAGAACAAATAGAGGCTGCTGTCCCAAAAAAAGCCTAGCTTAATCTATCAAACTGTTATAATATCATAGCTTTTGGGACAGTCCTCCCTCTATTAGGGGAGTCAAACTAAATAAGTATTTTCCTCATTATATGTTAGGTCAAGGCTCGATGTGTATCGTTGATTTGCCATTTTTGGCGATGACCGTTGCTTTTCCGCCAATAGGAATGGTTGCGATTGGGTCTGTATGGCCAAAATTCACATTAGCAATGATAGGAATATCCTTTAATTCAGGTTTTCCTTTTATTATTTTAGATAAAGCCGTGTCTGTCATATTGGATCCTTTTTGAAAACGCCCGATCAGGATGGCCTGAATATTCTTCGCACTTGGTAAATGTAGCAATGATTGTAAATCACGATCAAAAGATAAGGGATGGGATTCCTCGTCATCTTCAATAAATAAAATCTTGTGATCAAGAGATGGCATAAATTCTGTCCCTTGAAGTAAATTCATTGTACAGAGGTTCCCGCCAATTAACCTTCCTTCTGCTGAGCCTTCCTGTATCACGAAATAATCACCCTGCGGATGGAAATTGCGCTCCGCTTGGTCTAAATACCATTTGTCATCGCTCCAATAAGAAGATGGTTCGATATCAAATGGGGCATCATTCGTTAAGGCCGTCAAGAAATTCTGAATCGTATAATCAGAAGCTTGTACATTTCCGAATGTTGAAAAATGAGGTCCTGAATATGTAATTAAGCCCGTTTTCTTATAAATGGCAAGCTGTAATGCTGTAATATCACTATATCCACATAAAATCTTCGGATGTTTTTGGATTACATTATAATCAATAGAAGTTAAGATTTGATTGACGTTATATCCTCCTATCGCAGTCAAAATCGCTTTTACATTTGGATCTGAAAATGCATCATGTAAATCTTCTACCCGATTTTGGATAGATGTAGAAAAGAATTCGTCATGTTCCTCTACATACTTCCCGTACGTTACTCGAAAGCCAAAAGTTTCGAGCCTTTCCTGTGCGATTTCTAGTTGCTTACCTTTGACAACAGCCATACTCGTTGAAGGAGCAATAATACGGATTTCATCTCCAGGTTGGAGTCTTGGTGGAAACATAAAAAACACCCCTTTCATCATTTAACCTAATCATAAAGCAAGCTTTTAAAAAAGTTAATGTTTTTCATCAAAAATAGAGGATGCCCTATTATTTACGAGCATCCTGTTCTTTTCTATTCAATTAGTTCAACTAAGCTTGTATTTAAGCGGGATTGAATTTCAGGATCAATTGAAACATCCCCATTTTCACCGATTTCGATCATTTGATCGATAATATACACTCCCTTAGCAATATGAGTAGCCCCAATCACAGATAATAGAGGATTTAGAACCATTTCAATTGTTAATAAGTGTGCGATGGTTCCCCCCACCATGATTGGAAATACACGTTTTCCTCGTAAAATATCCATCGGCATTAAATCAATAAACGCTTTTAATGCTCCCGGTATAGATGCTTTATACACAGGGGAAACGAAAACGACTGCATCCGCTTCTTTCACGATGTCTATTTTTTTATTGATTTCAGGACTTTTGAAATTAGCAAAGAAGACATCTTCCCCAGGTAATTCTGCGACTGAAATTTGTGTCACTTCTTTTCCTTTTGCTTGTAAATCTTTTTGTAAATAATCGGCGACTGCATCCGAGCGGGACGGTCTTAATGGACTCCCTACAATGATCACTATTTTCTCTGTCATAATACCCACCTCTTGTTCATTTTCTTATCCTAAATGGCCAATAACCAAAATATATGTAGGTTCTTCATAAGCAACTATATCATAATTTCAGATCAATATGAAAAGATTGAGAAACGTATTCTCTCATTCATTTTCATGCAAATGAACGACTTTCTACTTTCGATTGACTCTTTACGTGATCGTAAATGTAAAAAAGGAGAGCTCACGATTTGCTCTCCTTTTCTAATTGTTCTTATGTTTTTGGTTTTAAGTCCACACTGGAGGTCGTTTTTCAAAAAAGGACCGGATTCCTTCCTTTGCATCAGGATGTTTGCTATTTAAGGAAATGACTTCTGTTGCATAATTAAGGGCTTGGAAATCTTCCATTTGAATTTGCTGGTAGAATTGTCTTTTTCCTAATTCGATAATATTTAAACTTTGTTTTGTAACGGCCCTCGCTAGTTGATCCGTTTCCTCATCTAATACTTCTAACGGAACTACTTTATTGACTAATCCATATTGTAAAGCCTCTTGAGCCGACATAAAGTTCCCTGTAAATAATAATTCCACCGCTTTTTTCCGACCGATATTCCGACTTAAAAACACTGCAGGTGTACTGCAAAATAGGCCAGAATTTATTCCAGGGGTCGCAAATTTCGCTTGATCACTTGCGACCGCTAAATCACTAGCTGCTACTAATTGACAACCTGCAGCAACAGCCGCTTTTTCAACCTTCGAAATAATCAGCTGAGGAATCTCTCTCATCGTTTTCATTACACGTTGACATGTCTGGAATAAAGTTAAGACTTCTTGCTCGGTCTTCGCCTCAATTTCCCTTAAACTATGACCCGCACAAAATACTCTATTAGACCCTTCCATTACCACAACTTTAGCTTCTCTCTTTTCCGCGATATCCTTTAATAGATCTTCCATCTCTTCAAGCAGCTGCAATGTTAACGTATTAAACTCTTGGGGATTTTCTAATCTAATATAAGCAATTTCATCTTTGGATCTCCATGATAAAAATTCCATCTCTACACTCCCTCACCTATCATTTATTTCCTCCTGATTTATTGCCATGCTGTTAATTATATTTTGAATGTTCTGTTAATTAAAGTCAACAATTAGACTGTGAGAAAAACTCCTGAGGGGGGTTCAAACCTCCCCCATTGTTTAACACGAATAAACGTATTTTTCACATTCTTATTTGAAATCATGTTCACTATCTTTAAATAATGGGTATTTCTGATCTTTATCCGATAAGAAAGCGGATGTAATCGGCCAATCGATGGCTAAAGCAGGGTCATTCCAAAAGATTCCCCGCCCTAATTCAGGGGAATCGTACTCGTCCACTTTATATTGAACTTCCGTATTTCTAAGTAAGGTACAAAATCCATGTGCAAGGCCTTTCGGGATTAATAATTGTTCCATATTATCGTCGGATAAAATAATGCTTTCCCATTTACCAAATGTCGGGGATTCTTTTCGAAGATCCAACACCACATTAAAAATGGCCCCTTTTGTCACTTGGACAAGCTTTGTCTGTGCTTTTGGATTCAGTTGATAGTGGAGACCGCGAACCGTATGTTCCCTCACCGAAAAAAGCTGATGCTCTTGAATAAATTTGACTTTAATCCCCTTTTCAAAAAATATCTGTTCGTTGTAATTCTCTAATGAAAATCCACGATCATCCATGGTGATTTCAGGCTTCAGTATGACTACACCTGGTAAACTTGTTTCAATAATTTCCATTCGATCCACCTCATAATGTAAACATTTGTTGCGACTTATATCCCTTCTAAAAAACCGATTCATTTAATTTGTTCCTTTTAAAGAACAATACTTACATTATATAGAATTTTATGAAATTGACCAATACATTCATACCTTTTCTCTAGTGAAAATATGCGGGATTAATCTCAATACCTTAACGAGCAGTAAAGCCTCCACCTCCAAATAATTTGGAAACAATGAAGATGGGTGAGGATCACGGCCCTTAAAGGTCCGATAAGTTCAACTAACATTTAGTGAGAGATCAAGAAAACCTCTACTAAAGGAAGTTCCATTTTATATTTGACAATATTTAATATAAGAATTATGATTAAACCACTTTAATTACTTTGGATTGCAAGTATTTTTTGAATTCAAGTATTTCAATGTGAATAATTGAGGTGGACTTATGAAAAATTTATATATACGAACAGATGAACAGGCACAATGGATGGAACAAATCGAAAAGCATAAAGAAGAATTCTTAAGTGAAGCCCAAATCGCTGACAAGCAAGCCATCTTTCCGAAAAAAGGTGCGGCAATCTTAAAAAAATTAGGTTATCCATTAATCACTGTTCCGAAAAAATATGGAGGTCAAGGTCTTGGAACTTATGACATGGTGCTCATTCAAGAAACCATTGCTGCTCTCGATGAAAATCTATCCCTTTCTTTAGGATGGACATTAGGGGTACTTGGGGAACTTTATGAGAAAAATTTATGGGAAAAAGAGAAACTGGAGACTTTTGCTGAAAAGACGAACAAAGGGATCTATATTAATCGTGCTGTTAGTGAAGCCATTACAGGCAGTCCAACACGTGGTGGTCGCCCTGGAACCCAAGCGGTTCGCACTGAAACTGGCTGGATTTTAAATGGACGTAAAACATTTACGACTGCCTCTCCCGTTTTAGATTATTATCTTGTATCTGCATGGATAGAAGAATTTAAAAAAGTCGGTTTTTTCTTAATTCCCCATCATCAACAAGGATTATCGTTGGAAAACACTTGGAATGTGATGGCGATGCGTGGTACTAGAAGTGATGACCTTGTTTTAACCGATGTGAAGCTTCAAGAAGAGGCACTTGTCGAATTACCTAACCATCCGCGTGGAAAGGGAATTAATGGTTGGCTTCTGCATATCCCCGCTAACTACTTAGGGATTGCCCAAGCAGCCCGAGATTATGCCCTTCACTTTGCCAGTACCTATCAACCTAACAGTATCCAAACCGTAATCGCTGAATTGCCAAACGTACAGCATTTATTAGGAGAAATAGAATTAGAACTGGAGAAGGCGCGATTAGTCCTTTATGGTGTGGCAGCTGCTTACGATGACAAAAATCGCCGTCCTCTTCTTACAAATGAAATTAGTGTAGCGAAACATACCGTGACAAATGCTGCTATTAATATTGTCGATAAGGCGATGAGAGTAGTCGGTGCAAAAAGCCTTCAACTATCAAACCCTCTCCAACGTTACTATCGCAATGTTAGAGCAGGCCTTCATAACCCACCAATGGACGATATGACCATTCAGAAATTAGCCATAACGGCATTGCAGGAATAAATGTGGAAGCGCCACGGTCATCGGCTTACGTATTTCTCAAGTTTTGACTGTGATAGAGGAAACGGGATCGAGCTTGTGAAAAGAATAATCAAGTGAAAGGATGGTTACTTATGGTTCGCAAAAAACTATTTTTATTTACAGCAGTGGGAGCGTTGGCAGTAGGTTTACTTATAGGTTGTAGTTCCGGAGAATCCAATAGTAACGGGGTAAGGGAGATAAAGGTTGCTTTCGACCAAGGCTTAAACCCTATCGCCTACATAGATGATAAAGGAAACCCTACTGGATATGAAATTGAAGCAATGAAACTAGTTGATCAAGAATTAAAAGACTATAAGTTCAAATATGTCGGCACAACAAGTGATGATCTATTAATAGGGGTTGAACAAGGAAAGTTTCAGGTCGGTGTAAAGAATGCTTTCTTTACCGAAGAACGAACGAAAAAGTTTCTTTACCCGAAAGAATTTCTAGGATTAAGTAGCACTGGTTTAGTCGTTAAAAAAGAAAATAAAGAGGTAAATACTTTGGAGGAGTTTGCTAAAAAGGGACTGTCATTAGCTCCAATCGCGGCAAATAGCGCCCAATATACTTTGATCGAAAATTATAATACAAAACATCCCGACAACAAAGTGAAACTAAAAGCTGGCGACACATTCTCCCTTGATATTGTTCAATGGGTGAATGAAGAACGCGTTGATGGTGGAGTGATGATCGAAGGACCTTTTAATGAACAAGTAACCAATCCAAAAGGCGCCTATCACAATTTAAAAAATGACATTTTTTACAATGAGTTCACCGTTATACAAACATGGCCACTCTTTAATAAAAAAGAGCAAGCATTTGCCGAAGCCTATGACAAAGCTATTAAAAAGGTAAAAGAGGAAGGAAAACTTCGTGAATTAAGTAAAAAATTCTATAGCCGAGATTTATTTGAAGTGCAGGACCAATCACAGAAAAAATCATAAGATCCAACAGCATCTCACGAAGAGCACATCTAAAAAGGAAAATAAAGATTTATATCATTTTCTAAGCTTCAATTTCATCGACTTTAGGTAGAATTTAAATCTTAGAGAATTGTAGAGGCTCTCCTTCATACATCGAAAATACGTAAATAAAACATGTTAATGAAGGGCTGTTGAGCATACTCAACAGCCTTTCTCGAAAAGGCGGTGGCGAACTTGGGCAAATACTTTGATGCCTCTTATCTTTGGAATGCCTTTCCACAATTGCTTCCATTTTTAAAAGTTACATTTATTGTTACTTTATTTGCAGTTATCTTTGGCTTAATTTTAGGATGGCTCTTAACAATGGCGAAACTTAGCCGTTATCGTTCATTAAGATTTCTAGCAAGTACCTATATTACAATCATGCGCTGTACCCCATCAATCGTGCTATTATTCTTAATTTATTATGGTGTTCCATTAATTTTTGAAAACTTTCATATTAATCTACATGATCTTCACAGTGCATACTTTGTCATCATTACATTT
This sequence comes from Oikeobacillus pervagus, assembly GCF_030813365.1. Lineage (NCBI taxonomy): Bacteria > Bacillati > Bacillota > Bacilli > Caryophanales > Bacillaceae > Oikeobacillus > Oikeobacillus pervagus. The sequence continues at coordinate 2,084 of NZ_JAUSUC010000015.1, read as the reverse complement.
GCACTGCAGTTCGCGGGCATTATTTCTGAAGTAATTCGATCAGCTTACTTATCTGTTCCAACAGGACAATATGAGGCGGCTGTAAGTGTAGGACTTACACCCTTTCAAGCCTATAAACGCATTATCTTTCCACAAGCATTATTGGTTGCTTTACCAAACCTCGGTAATAGTCTAATTGCTCTATTACAAGAAGGCGCATTAGCTTATACTATTGGTTTAATTGATATCGTGGGGAAAGCTCAATTAATGGTAGCGGCAAACATCAATGCCCATGCACTAGAAATTTTCATTGCACTTGCAATTATTTATTGGGGTTTATCACTCCTCATTGATAAAATCTTTAGCTTACTAGAGAAATCTCTTAATAAGGGAAAAAAATCTTTAAAAATGACATAAGGAGGGCTTCGAATGAATGGGGGGTTTAATGTTGAATTTTTTATTAATACATTTTTCGTGGCATTATCGGGTATCCCTACCGCATTAGTCGTCACAATCGTAGTATTGCTTATAGCTCTCCCTCTTGGTTTTTTATTAGCTATGACTCGTTTAAACAATGTTCCACTCTTAAGTCCATTTTCAAAGCTATACGTTTCGTTTGTTCGCGGTACACCTATTATCATTCAAATTTTTATTATTTATAGCAGTATCCCACTCTTTTTAAAAGCGCTTTTTGAAAAATATCATATTGCTTACGATGTGTATAAAATTCACCCTTTATGGTATGCATTCATTATTTTTTCGTTTAGTACAACGGCTATTTTAATAGAAGTGTTCCGTTCTGCTCTAAAAACTGTTGACCAAGGTCAATTAGAAGCAGCCTATTCAGTCGGACTCACCTCATTTCAAGCCTATAAACGCATTATTATTCCGCAAGCATTAGTCGTGGCTATGCCAAACTTATGTACCGCTACGGTCAATTTAATTAAAGCCACGTCACTTGGATATGCGATCTCACTACAAGAAATTACATTACGTGCAAAAGTTGCAGCTAACGCAGGATACAACTATGTGGAAGCCTATCTAGATATTTTTATTGTGTATATTTTACTATGCAGTGTCGTTGAATTTTCTTTTAAACTGTTTGAAAATCGTTTGAGTCGATACAAAATATCCAAGGCTTAAGGAGAGAGGAGAAAACATGTTAAATATCCAAAATGTACATAAATCTTTCGGAGAAAATAAAATTTTAAAAGGCGTTGACCTTTTCATAGATAAGGGAGATGTCGTTGTCATTCTTGGGCCGAGTGGTTCCGGGAAAACAACCCTATTACGCTGCATTAATTTTTTAGAGAGAGCTGACAAAGGATCGGCAAACTTTGGAGAAATATCCGTTGATTTACACAGTGCTTCTAAAAAGGAAATTCACCAAATTCGCCAAAAAACAGCCTTCGTTTTTCAAAACTATAACTTATTTAATAATAAGACTGCATTAGAAAATGTAACAGAAGGCTTAATTATTGGTAGACAAATGACGAAAAAAGAGGCCACAAAAATCGGAACAGCAGCATTGGACCGGGTCGGTCTTTCTACAAAATATGATGCCTATCCAAGCGAATTATCTGGAGGACAACAACAACGAGTCGGGATTGCCCGTGCAATTGCACTCACCCCAGATATCATCCTTTTTGATGAACCTACTTCAGCATTAGACCCTGAGCTTGTAGGTGAAGTCCTTGCGGTCATGAAGGATATTGCAAAAGATGGCACGACCATGTTAGTCGTTACCCATGAAACGTCCTTTGCCAGAGATGTCGCAAACAAAGTCATCTTTATGGATGGAGGAACCATCGTCGAAGAAGGAACAGCACACGATATATTCACCACCCCCAAAGAAGAACGCACAAAAAAATTCCTAAAACGCGTCATCCCAGAAGATTACACATTCTATATATAGGAAATTCCTGGATGGTGCCTGGCACCTGGAATTTATTTGGCAAAAAAAAAAAAAGAGAATAGCTATATCTCGCTATTCTCTCGTTTGCTTGGCAACGTCCTACTCTTGCAGGGGGACAGCCCCCAACTACCATCGGCGCTGAAGAGCTTAACTTCCGTGTTCGGTATGGGAACGGGTGTGACCTCTTCGC
>NZ_JAUSUC010000014.1 GCF_030813365.1 Oikeobacillus pervagus | reverse complement strand
TTTTAATAAACCGTGTCAAGCAATATATTTAATAAATCTTAAACGCAATAAAACCAACGATTAGCACTTATTTTTCTGGTGCGAAAGTTGAGTTAGTAATACATTTTTAAAAATGCATTACTAAACATAAGTGAAATTTATACTAAATAATTTCAAGTAAATATAAAATTATTTACGTGCTTCACGATTCCAGTTAAATTTCGTAGTGTATTTGTCACCCCATCTTAAATCATCCCAAACTGAACCCGTAACCTTTCCGTTGTAAGCGACCTTATTCATAAGAGTTCTTCCATTTCTAGAATAGGTAAAAGATGTGCTTTTATAAGGTGAGCTACTGTAATTCCATGCTGCTCCATCATATCTAATTTGGAAAGATTCAGTGGAAGAAGCTCCACTTGAACTATTCCCAAAAGTTGCAGCATACGCAACATTTGCACCTCCTATTGCAAGAGCCCCAACAATTACCAACGGACTAATAACTTGTTTAAATTTTTTTCTCTTAATAGTTCTCCTTCCTTGTTATTTGGTTATTAGAATTTTAACAATATTTTACATCTTTTGTAAATTCTAAACATCCGGGAGTTTGCGGATTAACCCCCGAATTTTGAACATTATCTCACTAATTCTCTTGTTTTCTCAGTTTTTTAATTTTCATTACCCGTTCGTTATTTTTTTAAAGGCCACGGTGGCTTGACATGGAGCCTCTGCGGGCATAATTTCCCTGCCAAGAAGCCAGCTTTTTCAAAACTTGGCATCGCCAGACGAAGCTATCATGCCCGCCACTCCAAATCAAGCCGGTGCTCAATCAATACGAGGTCCCCTAGACCCGAACTTCCTTAATTACCAAGGATCCCTGTCTTTCATAGAATTCCTTTGGTGTTAAATCTAGAATACTAGAATGCATGCGGCGTTCCTTTATAAAATTTCATAAACCATGCCACTTCTTCATTAGCTTCTTCGTATATTTGAAATTAAAATCTACCGAAACACTCGTCTTCTAGAATTTTATGAAACGACTCTATATGAGCATTCATATTCGGTGTGTTGGGTAGAATTCTCTCGGAAAAAAGGTGCCTGTCCCCCGATACGGTAAAACTTTACCGTACTGGGGGACAGGCACCATGATCCATGGATAAAACTGCTTCTTGATAAATAACCCTTCCACACATCATCTGCGACAGCAATCGTAAAAGATGTGTGGTAGACTATATAAAGTATTATAACTATATCCGAATACAGGCGGAGCGTAAATAAACAACCAGTTGCCGATACTGTAACGAGAACTGGTTGAGTAGAAGCTTTTTTGATCTCTTTCTTAAATACAGGGGTCAATCCCAGTGTTAATTTACGTTTCTTTCGTATGTTGTTTAGTATGTGCATAACTTAATTGCGACTGAAATAACCAAATAAAGATTATCGCACTTATAAATGCAGATAAAGCAGATACAAGAAAAGCACCTTTATATTGAAGTAAAGGAACTAACGCAAGTAGTTGTGGAGCAAATATTCTACTTATAGAATACCTGATATTTGCAGCCGCAAAGTATCTGGCCCTTTGTTCTTCTGGTGCGATTTTTGCTATATAGGTATCTTGAGTACTAACTATTAGTAATTCTGCTATTGTAAAAATAATAACTGCTATTAAGAACCACAAATAATTTTGTGCGAAAGCAAAAACGATCATTGAGAGGCCGTATAAGAAACTTGAACTTACAAATCCAAATCTATTGCTGTAGTGCGATGATAATTTACTAAATACACTACCTAAAATGATAACTAATATTCCATTTAGCATTAAAAACGATGCAAAGTATTGAGTAGAATTTAAAGTAATATTAAAAAAATTTGTTGATTTTAATAACTCTGCCATAACTTTCGCAGGTAACAGTATTTCAAGTTGCATAAAGGCTTGTGCTGCAAATACACTACCTAATACAAATAATAATAATCTCTTATCAATAAAAATTAAAGATATAGCATTTAAGAAAACAAACTTTTCCTTTATAGCGACTTTATTATTTGTAATATTCTTTTTCTCAGGTGTTTTACATATTGATATATAAACTAATATTAATGTTGAGAATATCGATCCAAAAATGAACCACATTGGCAAAGCATTAAAAACAAAGCTCCCTAATAACGGTCCACATACTACTGCTATATTAAAAACTTGATATGAAGCAACAAATATTTTCTTTTGCTCATCCTCTTTTAACCAATCTGCAAAATATGCTCTGCCCACGGGCATGTAAATAGAATAAGCTATGCTAATGACACCAAAGCTAAGATAAATAAGAATATTATTTTCTATTAGTCTACCTATAATAAATAATAATATAGAAAAAAAGAAACTCAGACTAGTAATAATAATTAATCTCGATCTACCGAATTTATCAGCAAAAATCCCTCCGTAAATTCCTGAAATTACTCCCATTATAGATATAGATACAAGTGCAGCAGATGCTACTAAAGGACCCCATGCAGTATTTAAATACATTATTATAAACGGGAATAGCATATAAAATAGAGAGTTCTGAATACCTTCCGCAAAAAGTCTCCATTTAACATTATTTTTCTTCATTTTTTACCTCATTAATTTATTATAGTAGAAAAAACTTCTTGCTTTATTTTATCTGCAATAATACTCGCACTAGGTTGTGCATAAATAGTAAAATGATGTGCAGGAACATTAAATATTGACCATTCTCCCTTTAAATATTGCTCCCACCCTATTGTTGAATCTTGATCACTATGTTCTGCCCGAACAAAGAGTACCTTACCACTATATATATTACTTATCTTGTGTGAAGTGATTGCTCTATTATTGGCTATCCAAATACCTAATCCTTTTTCAACATCCTTAATGTCTGCATCATCGTGTAAATGTTTCCCTTTCTTACCTAATTCCAGGAGGTACGATAATAAATCTGTTTTATTTTTTTCCTTTAGATAAGAAATAGAAATGCCATCGTTAGAACCATTGGTAAATTTAGATGCATATGAAAATACAAGTTCAAAATCACTTATTTCTTCATTTTTTGGCAAATGACAGTCTAGTAAAAATAAAGAACCTATCTCTAAATCCTTCTCTTGTAGGATTTTAGCTATTTCATAAGCAAGAACCCCTCCAAATGAATAACCTACAAGATAAATAGGACCCTCTGATTGAATATTCATAATTTTTAGTGCATACGACTCAGCCATGCTAAGTAAATTATCATCAAACTGCATATTTTCGTTTGAAATAGGGGCACTCTCTATTCCATATATATCAAAGGATTCTTTTAAATCTTTTGCAATATCATTGTAACACCACAGTTGACCACCAGCTGGATGAATGAACCAAATTTTATTTTTTTTATGGTTGGAGTAAAGATGGACTACTCCATTGTGAATATTGTTAATATGGGAAAGTTTATATGCTATCCCTTCAATTGTTGGATATTCAAATAAAGTCGATACAGGAAGAGTTACCGAGAAATGCTTATTTATTAAATTTATTAATTTCATTGCCAGCAGAGAGTGACCACCTAGATCAAAAAAATCGGTATTAATATCACTTTTCTCAACTTTCAACACGTCATTCCAAATATTTCTTACTTGTTCAATAATTAACTGATCTAGTGTTCCATATTCTTTAATATTACTATCTTTTATATGTTCTTCCTTCTCAAAGATTTCTAGTAGAGGCTGCTCTTCAATTAGTAAATTTAATTGCTCTACCCATTCTTTTTCTAAATACTCTATTGTTTCTCTCTCAAATAAATCTGTGCAATATTCTATAATTAATTGAATTGAAGATTCAGTGTATTCTACAATAAAGCTTAAATCACATTTCGCAGAACTATCAATAGCATGAGATACTTCAAAAGAACTGTATAAATTGGAAGTGCTGAAACGATTATAAACAAACATTACTTGAAACAGTGGTCTATGGTTGGCACTCCTTTTTTTCAATATCTTCTGGATTATATATTCAATTGGTACATTGTCAAATTGTATTAATTCTTTATAATCACGAGTTATATTTGATACAATATCCAGTAACGCTACTTCCTCTGGAAAATTAATTCTAAAAGGTATAACATTAACAAAGTTTCCGATTGCACCATACTCTTCTTCACTTCTTCTATTTGCATTCGGAACACCAATGCATACATCCCTCTGTCCACTATACTTAGCTAAAATAGATGCAGCAGCCCCGAAATAGAATGAAAATTCAGATTGCCCTTTTTCCCTACTAAGATTTTCAATATTTTTACCTAATATCTCTGGTAATTGAATCGTTAATCTACTTCCATTTCTTGTTTGTTTTGTTTGTTTCATCATACTAGCAGGAAATCTTGATACATCAGGAATTCCATTCAAATATTCTTTCCAAAATTCTAAACCTTTCTCATCATTAGTATTTGCTTGTGACTTAGCAAATTTAAAAAATGATTTATTTACTTCTTCAAACCCTCTTTTTTTAGGATCAGACAAGAGCTCATCTAATTCATCAAAAAATATATTAGTCGATAGACCATCAGCAATTATATGATGGAATGTAATTATTGCTAGATTAGAATTCTCTGTTTGGATAAAGAAATATCTAAATCCTCCTTTTTGAAGGTCAAAACTTTTGCTTATTTCCTTTTTAATTATTTCATTAATATTGTCCTTACTAGTAGCACTAATCTTTTTATAATTTTGTTCTACTATATCTTCATTATACCTTTGCACTAACTCCCCATTCTCATCTTTATCTATTGATGCTAAAAGAATTGGATGTTTTTTTTGAAGAACTTTAATATTTTTTGAAACTTCTTCAAAGCCAATACCATTTTTTATTTCTAATTGAAACGATATATGATAAGCCGATTTATCATTTTGGTCTTCAAAAAAGAGAATTCCTTGTTGCCCCATAGATAGAGGAGCAACAAGGTCTTCGTCTATTTGATGGGTAATTGTACTTATTACTTTTGTTTTATTCTCAGAATTTTTTTCAATAAACTGACTTTGTTTGTTTATAGTTGGATTATAGAAAACGAAATTATGAGGTAAATCAATATTAAATTCATAAGATAATTTACTAGTTAATCTCATTGCTAATAGTGAATGTCCACCTAGATTTTGAAAACTCTCATCCATTGAATTGACTTCTTGACCTAATAATGTTGTCCATAATTCTTGAATCTTCTTAGAAATACCATTCATTAAAATTGCCTTATTACTCTTGTTTTTAAATTGAAGTAAAAATAATTTTTTTCTGTCTATTTTCCCGTTTTCCAAATAAAGGAATTCCCTCAAAAACACGAAATAATTTGGAATCATATAATTTGGTAAAGAATCTGATAATCTTTTCCTAATTTCTCCTTCATATTTTGGTAAATGCTCATCACATCGAATATAAGCTACTATCCAATCAGTTTCATTTTCTGATACTACATTCACTATTGCATCATTTACGAACGGTATTTGACGCATTAATACTTCAATTTCCCCAAGTTCAATTCTTAACCCACGTAACTTTATTTGATTATCTTTCCGTCCAATAAATTCCAAGGTTTTATCTTCTTTTATTTTTACAATATCGCCTGATAAATAAGCTCTTTTCCCTGTACTTGGATCTATTATAAAGCTTTTATTTGTCAGTTCAGGCATCTCAAAATATTCTAAAGCTAAACCCTCACCTAAAATCATTAACTCCCCTGAATAACCAACTTCAACCTCTTTTATCTGTTCATCAACTATTTTAATCTCTACATTTGTTATCGGTTTTCCTAAAGGAACTTGTAGATAAGAGTTGGAATCTTCAGGAAGGCAAACATGAAAAGTTGTGTCTATTGTGGCCTCAGTAGGTCCATATAAGTTGATTAATGGTATTTTCAACTCATTATGAATGCTATTAACTAAATCTATATGTAGAGGCTCTCCCCCACTAAAAATTAACCGAAGAGAATTAAGCTTTTTTAATTGGTTCTGCTCTACTAAAAGTTTAAGTACAGTTGGAACGAACTGAACAACTGTAATGTTATTTTGCTTTATGCTATCTGCTATCTCAAAGGGATTGGAAGTTCCGATAATCATGAGTGCTCCACAAGACAAAGGAGCATAAATCTCCCATATTGAAGCATCAAATCCCGATGCTGTTTTTTGTAGAAAAACATCATTCATTGTCCACTCAAATTCATTTTCCATCCATTCCATATGATTAACAATTGCTTTATGACTTATCACTACACCTTTAGGATTTCCCGTAGAACCCGATGTATAAATGATATAAGCTGGAATTTCATTTTTGGTTAGAGTTATTGGTAAATTAATACTTTTTTCAGGTTCTAATTCATCCATATTAATTTTAGTTTTATCATTCTTTAATAAATTTGAGGTTGAGGTTTGATACAGTACGAGATTTACTTTTGCTTGTGATAGACAATAATTAATTCTATCTTTTGGATATAGTGGATCTAAAGGAATATAGGATGCACCAACCTTTAAGGCCCCCAACATTCCAATAATCATTTCAATAGATCGTTCCATTACTATACCAATCCGATCTCCTATTTTAATACCATTATTCAATAAAGTTAATGCGATACCATTTGCCAATTGATTTAATTCGTTATATGTTATGCTCTTGTTCTCATGTTTTATAGCAATCTTATTTGGGAATTTAAGCGCCATATCTTCAAATTTACTATGAAGGAATTTATTATTTGTTGTCATATATTTCTCCTTTGAAATAAAGTAACTGATATTAAAAATACCAATTGTCTTATTATTGAGGTAAAAAATCTATATAAAAATACTTAAAATAGTTATAAAATTTCGTTAGATTAGTATAAACGTTACACTGAATACTCCACCAAAAGTGTGCGACCATACTTGACGAAAGACTTTTTAAACATTGTAAGACACTTGATATTATCCTTCTACAATACAATCAGATCCATTTATCATAAATTGTTTATGCTTATCTAAGTCCCAAACATTCACTGTTTTAATAATCCAACGAATCTTTTGTGCTTCAGGGTCAGAAATTACACCAACATCTTTAAAACATAATTTACTTTTAATTTGTTGCTATAAACTTTCTCAACTAATTCCATTTATATTTACCCTCTTTTTAATATACTAAAAAGAATCAATTTTCAGAATATAGTGATTTTACACCTTTAAAACGAGAAATTCAATCATATAATTCATTTTTATTCCAAACTTGGGATCTTGATTTCGGAGAGATTATAGTATACTGAAGTTAAAATTAAATCCCTAAAAAATTTTAGCTACTACAAATCTACACTTCTCTAATCATATTTTAGTAGGGAGTTTTTTATTCTCTTTAATAAATCATCTACTTCAATTTCGATTATACTTTTTGTTAAATCAATTTTACGAGAAGTGCTATCTTTTATACATATAGAAATAATAAAATTATCTATTTTTAGAGTACTAAATTGATATTCATAGGGAAATATTTCAAGACTTAAATCCTTCTCAATATTCACACTATCATCTATTTCAAGTGTATACCTGCCGTTAATATTTAATATTGAGAATTCCTTAGGATTAATTAATAAACCTACCCCAATACACTTTAGCCAACTTTCCTTTAATGTCCATTGAAGATAGTAATCTATAGAAGAAGTTAAGTACTGCTGTTCTTTTTGATTAAATATATTATACTCGGAGAGATCTTCTTCGCTATTGATTTGTTCAATATCAATTCCTATCATTTTTTTTGAGTATCCAAATATTAAGAAATTTTCAGAGTGGCTGATATTAAAGAAAAGATCGTTGTTTATATATGGCTTACCATATTTATTGATTTCAAAATTTATCTCTTGGATCCTACAATTATAGTATTCACAAAGAATTAATTTTGATAATAATTCTCCAAATAAACTTAAATATTGATCTTTAGTATTCAACATCCTTTTAATTCGAAATTTACTGTTGTTTTGTAGTAATTTGGTTAAAAATTCATATTCCTCACTATGTAAATTTTCCGGTATTTTTAGTGCATAGATTCCAAGCATAGAAACCTCCAATGGTATTATTATATTTATTTTTCGGATTAACCCCGTATTTTGGACAGTTTCTTTCTCAATCTCACTTTATCTCAAAATTATATGCTTTTTCGTTTCCTTTTGTCCTTTTGAGAAGATAGCCATTTCTTCCATTCCTTCAATGGTCAAGGCTGCGCCCGACTTTCGTCCCCCTTGATTCCGGTTAAAATATTTTTGGGGACAAAAGGAAGAAAAAATGGAAGGTGGGGATTAAACCCGTACCTCTTTGATTTTCATGTTTTCACATTGTTGCTTTTCATAAAACCCATTTGGGCGATAATTCTAAAATGCTAGAATACATGCGCCTTTCGTTATAGAACACCATAAACTCTGGGACTGCTTCATAGGCTTGTGCATACATTTCAAATCGCCATCTTGATAAACAATCATCCTCAAAAATTCTATTGCGAGAACGACTAGCATTCGGATAGGTACTCCGTAAGTAATTAGAGAATGATTTAGCTACCAAGATATTAATGTTAGTTATTACTCAAATTGGTTTTACTTTAACTATGCTTTTTTGGCCATCAAAATAGCTCCAATTGTTTTTCTAATAACTCACGAATAGGACCATAAGTTTTTCTATGGATAGGACAAGGCCCGTACTTACTTAATGCCTCCATATGAGCTTTTGTTAAATATCCTTTATGCTTATCAAATCCATATTGGGGATACATTTGATGTAACTCCTTAATAGCTTTATCCCGTTCAACTTTTGCAATTATAGAAGCTGCACTAATCGAAGGGATTAAGTCATCTCCCTTCACGATTGCTTCTGCTGGAATATTAATATCAGGTATTCTATTCCCATCTATAAAGACTTTATTAGGCTGTATATTTAGGCTTTCTACTGCTCTTTTCATTCCAAGAAGAGTAGCATTTAAAACATTCAGGTTTTCTACTTCTTCAAGAGATGCTATATTAATACTCCAACTAAGAGCTTTACTTTTAATTTCTTCAGCTAACTCTTCACGTCGTTTAGCAGACAGTTTCTTAGAATCTTTTAACCCCTCTATAGGATTGTTAGGATCAAGTATACATGCTCCAACCCAAACTCCTGAAATTGCCGAACCTCTGCCTGTTTCATCCACTCCACATACAATCATTACTCATATTCCTCCATTTAATTACTAAATACTTAGATTTATTATATATTATCCTATATCATTATAAATTTATAAATCTTATCCTTAATAGAACATCATAAAATCAATCATATCTATAAAACTCCTCTACCTTTGGATTCCATTTTCTTCTATTATAAAGGAAACTCCCCGTGACGTGATGTCAATAACTAAACAAAAAAAGACCTCATCTCAATCGTAATTGAGGCAGAGGTCTGATATAAGGATTTCATCCATCGCAATTTATGCGATCTATTTAAAAAAGTGTTATTCAAAAATTTTATTGCGATTCTATCTAACGATTCATGATTTAGAAGCAATCGCTAATCTTTCAAATGCTCCCTAACCATAACCTTAAAAAATCTATTTCATTCTTCTTCCTCTGGAAAATCGAACGTTAACTTTCCAAGTCTCTCTGTCCGTACATCGCGAATAATGACTTCTGTTGCTTTGTCGTAATTGATTTGTCCACCACTTGTCAAACAGCCCCGCTTTGCGCCAATATCATCCAAAAGTTCCACAATGTCATCCGGTAATTGATCGATGCCATAACGCTCTTTCAATCTTTCTGGATAATGTGCTTGCAGAAACTTCAAAGCATAAATAGCTACTTCTTGTAGATTGATGATCGTATCTTTAATCGCCCCTGTTAAAGCTAATTTATAGCCTACAGCTTCATCTTCAAATTTTGGCCAAAGAATCCCTGGAGTATCTAATAACTCCATTTCCTTTCCTACTTTAATCCATTGTTGTGCTTTCGTAACACCTGGAGTATTCCCGGTTTTGGCAATATTTCGTTTTGCAAGGCGATTAATCAGCGTTGATTTCCCCACATTGGGAATTCCGACGATCAGTGCGCGAATGGCCCGTGGCTTCATCCCTCTCGCCTTCATTCGATCAAGCTTTTCTTTTAATAAATGTTTCGCTGTTTTCAAAATCATTTGAAGTCCATTTCCCGCTTGAGAATTGATAGCAAGTGCCGTCATTCCCCGTTCCCTGAAAAATGCTAACCATTGTTCTGTTCTCTCGTGATCGGCCATATCGGCTTTGTTTAATAAAATAATTCGTGGCTTTTGCCCGATGATCTCATCAATCATGGGGTTTCGCGAAGATAACGGGAGCCTGGCATCGACTAATTCAAAAACAATATCGATGAGTTTTAACTTTTCAGTTACTTCCCTTCTCGCCTTTGCCATATGACCTGGAAACCATTGTATTGTCATTTGTCCACCCCTATTTCTTATAAGCGCAAAACCGCCCAAGATGTACTTAAATCTTGGGCAGAAGTCTAACTAAAAATTGCTTGGGATATTAATTCACGATCCGCATGCTATCAAAAGGCCAATAGACAACCTTTGTTTCACCAACAACTTTTTTGATTTCAATTGTCCCTATATGACGACTATCTTTACTAAAGCGTCGATTGTCCCCTAATACAAACAGTTCTCCCTCAGGGACGGTTTTTTGGCCGATTATTTCTTCAAGTGTAAAATCCTGCGTTAACGGCCCGTCCTCTTCTTGACTTTTATATTCTTCTAAGTAGGGCTCATCATAATATTTCCCATTAATATAAAGTTTATCATCTTTATATTCCACTTTATCGCCAGGTAAGCCGATGACACGTTTTATGTAATCCTTTTTTTCGGGGGCATGAAACACGACGATATCAAACCGGTCTGGATCCCCCATTTTATTGACAATCATTCGATCACCATTATGCAAAGTCGGCATCATGGATAATCCATCCACAACGATTGGAGTAAAAATAAAGAATCGAATAATTGCTGCTAATCCAACCGCAATCAACAATGCCTTCGTCCATTCCCAAAGCTCGTTTTTCTTTTTTGTCATCTCTCCACCACCACTTCTTTTATAAACAGGCTCTGTTACATTTGGCCGTTGATTTCCACTCCGGTATCCCCTGCCCTATCCACCCGCAGGAGTCTTTGCACCTTCCGCACCAATCAACATGGAACTTTAACACAGCCTATTAAAAATAAACTGAAGAAAACATGTATATGTATATGCTATATTAAAATCGATCATTGTCAAAGTTTTTTACTTATTTTTACCATAATAAAACAATGGGATACATCATACATTTGAAAAAAGGAGCTTGAAATCAAGCTCCTTTTTTGCGGTCATATTATGATTATCGAATTTCCTTAATACGAGCGGCTTTACCACGTAAATTACGTAGGTAGTAAAGTTTCGCACGACGAACTTTACCGCGACGCACTACATCGATCTTCGCAATCTTCGGTGTGTGTACTGGGAATGTACGTTCAACTCCTACACCGTAAGAAATCTTACGAACTGTAAACGTTTCACTTACACCACCGCCACGACGTTTAATGACAACTCCTTCAAAAATCTGGATACGCTCACGAGTGCCCTCAACAACCTTAACGTGTACACGAAGAGTATCACCAGGACGGAATGCAGGAATGTCACTGCGAAGTTGTTCTTTTGTAATATCAGCGATTAATTTGTGCATCGTATTCAACTCCTTCCAACAGACGCTCATGCAGACCTTTCTTTGCAGCGGAACATCGTTTTACCGACTTATTAATAAGCCTAAGTCACAAAATAAATCTTATCATAAAAAAATCATTAAATCAAGATTTTCTTTCCCCTTTTAACTGTTCTAGCCACTGTTTTTGCTTTGATGATAGCGGGAAGTTTTCAAGCAAGTCTGGACGTCTTTCTAATGTTCTTCTTAATGACTCTTTCTCCCGCCATTCTTCAATTAGTTGATGATTCCCTGATGTTAACACCTCTGGCACTTTCAACCCGCAAAATTCAGCGGGACGTGTGTAATGAGGATGTTCTAACAGCCCGGATGAAAAAGAATCTAGTACTGGGGAAGCTTCATTTCCCAATACACCTGGCAGGAGTCTTACAACACTATCCACTACGACCATTGCCCCAAGTTCTCCACCTGTTAGCACATAATCGCCGATTGAAATTTCATCCGTTACAAGTTCCTGGCGAATCCGTTCATCATACCCTTCATAATGTCCACATATCAATATAAGATGTTCTTCTTTTGCCAGTTCTTCTGCTTTTTGCTGTGTATAACGTTCACCTTGTGGACACATCAGAATAATGCGTGGCGGTTGTCCTTCTTTTCGTTCCTGTTGAATGGCCTTCACAGCATCAAAAATTGGCTGTGGCTTTAACACCATCCCTGCGCCACCACCATATGGGTAATCATCGACTGTTTTGTGCTTTCCTTCTGCAAACTCGCGAAAATTAATCACATTGTAGCTTGCTGCCTGTTTCTCACTTGCCTTTTTCAAAATCGATGATTGAAAAACACCTTCAAACATTTCCGGAAAAAGTGATAACACATCGATTCGCATCATGATAATAAACCTTCCATCGGTTCAATGATTACTTTCTTTTCACGAATATCCACTTTTTTGACAACATCCTCAATATAAGGGATATATAATTCCTTTCCCTTCAACGGTTTGACGACCCATACATCGTTTGCACCAGGTGTTAATATCTCTTTGATCGTTCCAATTTTCTCTTCCTCAACTGTCCATACATCACAGCCAATGATTTCGTGAAAATAGTATTCTCCTTCTTCCAAATCACCAAGTTGACTCTCCTCAATTTTGAGTAAACCATTTTTAAATTTTTCTACATGATTAATAGTGGGGTAATCTTTAAAGGTTAATAAATCGAATGTTTTATGTGTACGATGAGAGGAAACCGTCAAAGGGACCGGTTCCTCTTTTCCTTCCATAAATAAATATAAGCAATTTCCAATCTTATATCTTTCTTCAGGAAAATCCGTTCTGGAAATGACCCGTACTTCCCCATTAATTCCATGAGTATTCACAATCTTTCCAACATTAAACCATTTTGCCATCATTTCACCTCTATCGTATTTCGATGATTATTCCATCCTTCACAACTATTGTTTTTCCAGCTACAATCTGATCCCAAGAATCGCCTTCATGGATCTCTACTATCGTTTGTAATTCCCGTTCTTTTATTTCACTGCCTATCGGTAAAATTTCTAATTGGTCCATCGTGATTTGTAGTGCTTCCATTTTCTCTTTACGAAGATCAATCTCCTTTTTGAAAAATCGTTTCACTTCAAATGCATCGTTTTTTTTAGCTTTTTCCATCTTTTTTTGTTCAAAATGAAGCTGTTCACATTCTTTATATAACTGATTGATTTTCATTTGAAATTTTTCTACTTGTTGTTGTTTACTCTTCTCCGTCAACACTTGTTTCACTGTAACAGTTTGAATAATTTGCATCTCTTCTTCGCCTCCCCATTTTTCGGGTAGATCTCTGCTTGTGTATGAATGATCGGCTACAGAATTATTATGGTCTCCTCCATGTTCATGACAAAATATCATGCGCATACGATTTTAAGGTATCATCCCTTATTCTAATAGCCAACAAGCCTTCCTTTCCATGTGCAAAAAATCATTTTCATCCGAATAAGCAATGGAAGTAGAAAAATGTATATAGAAAAAGGGAGGATTTCCCCTCCCTTAATCTACAATTTCTAATTGTATTTTTCCTTTTTGCTGAGAACTTGCTACAGCATTGACAATCGTCCGAATCGACTTTACCACTCGACCATGTTTACCAATAATCTTGCCCACATCCTCTTTATGAACAGATACTTGGTAAACCGTTCGTTCATCCTCATGGCGAATATTCACCCGAACATTTTCAGGATCATCAACTAAAGGTTTCACAATTGCCAAGATTAAGTCTTTCATGACGTGCTACTTATTTGCTTTGTTTAGCATTGTGGAATTTCTCCATAATGCCTTGTTTTGAAAATAGGTTACGAACAGTGTCAGATGGTTTTGCTCCATTTTGTAACCATTGAAGAGCTAACTCCTCGTTAATTTCCAAAATTTCTGGTTGAGCAATTGGATTAAATGTTCCAATCGTCTCGATTTGGCGTCCATCACGTGGTGAACGAGAATCTGCTACTACGATACGATAAAATGGAGCTTTCTTTGCTCCCATACGTTTTAAACGAATTTTTACTGCCATAATTAATACGCACCTCCGAATAGTTTCACACAAGATAGTATAATATCAAATAAGTAAATTGTTTGTAAAGTGTTTTTTCTTAACACTTAGTTTTTTAAGTAAAAAAGAGGCAAAATCTTATTCTTTTTTACATGGATCTGTTAAACTTGGGTGTTGATTCCCGTTTTCAGGCGCTTCGATTTCCGCGGGCGATCCGCCGAGCCTCCTAGGACAATATTTGTCTGTGGAGGCTTTAGCTGTTCCGCTTTTCCCGCAGGAGTCTCCGTACCTTTCACTGCAATCAACAATAATCATTGACATTGCCTACATAAAAGGTAGTTTAAAGCCTTTCTTTTTGCCCTTTGCTTGCATATTGGACATTTGTTTCATCATTTTTTTCATTTCTTCAAATTGTTTTAATAGGCGGTTTACTTCTTGAATTGTCCTACCGCTTCCTCTTGCAATTCTCTTTCTGCGTCCAGAATTAATAATTTCTGGATGGGCTTTCTCTTCCTTCGTCATCGATTTAATGATCGCTTCAATATGCCCAATTTGTTTTTCATCAAATTGAACATTATTTAAGCCTTTTATCTTATTGGCTCCAGGAAGCATTTTAAGCAATTCATCTAATGGGCCCATGGACCGTACTTGTGCAAGTTGCTCCAAAAAGTCATCGAACGTGAAAGACATCGTTCGCATCTTTTGTTCTAATTCCTTTGCCTTTTCTTCATCTACGGCTGTTTGAGCTTTTTCGATAAGGGTTAAAACATCCCCCATCCCTAATATCCGGGATGCCATTCGTTCTGGGTGAAATGGCTCTAGCGCATCCATCTTTTCTCCCATCCCGACAAACTTAATAGGCTTTTCGGTTACGGAACGAATCGATAGAGCCGCTCCTCCACGTGTATCCCCATCAAGTTTCGTCAAGACAACCCCTGTAATTCCAAGTTGTTCATTAAAGCTTTCGGCTACATTGACAGCATCTTGTCCTGTCATCGCGTCCACGACTAGGAAGATTTCCTCAGGATTTGCAAGTTCCTTAATCTCTTTCAACTCATCCATTAGATTTTCATCGATATGCAATCGCCCAGCTGTATCAATCAGCACATAATCACAATGATCTTCCTTCGCTTTTTCAATTGCTTGTTTTGCAATTTCCACTGGACTCACTTGATCTCCAAGTGAAAATACGGGCATATTTAATTGCTTACCAAGAGTCTGTAATTGTTTAATTGCAGCTGGCCGGTAAATATCCGCTGCTACAAGCAATGGATTACGATTATATTTTTTTCGTAAAAGATTGGCCAGTTTCCCAGTTGTCGTTGTTTTCCCGGCACCTTGAAGACCAACCATCATAATGACAGTAGGCGGGCGTTTTGCGACGGCGATCTGGCTCTGTTCACCACCCATTAATTGGGTGAGCTCTTCTTTTACAACTTTGATGACTTGCTGCCCAGGTGTTAAACTTTTCATTACTTCCTGACCAACAGCTCGTTCGCCAACTTTTTTGACGAAACTTTTTACCACTTTAAAGTTTACGTCTGCTTCCAAAAGTGCTAGACGAACTTCCCTCATCATTTCTTTTACATCCGCTTCAGAGACTTTCCCTTTTCCACGGATTTTTTGCATTGTATTCTGCAGTCGGTCGGCCAATCCTTCAAACGCCATTTTTGCCGCCTCCTAATCTAATTTCTTAAGCTTTTCAATCATTTGCATGAGCCCTTCTTCCGTAAGAAGACCATCTTTTGCTTTCGATTCTAGCTCATTTAATAATTCGCTACGCTCTTGAAATTTTTCAAATAGTAATAGTTTCTCTTCATACTCTTCTAACATAGCTTCTGTGCGTTTAATATTGTCATAAACCGCTTGTCTAGACACTTCATATTCTTCCGCAATTTCACCAAGTGAGAAATCATCTAAATAATAGAGGGACATATAACTACGTTGCTTAGCTGTTAACAACGATTGATAAAAATCATACAAGAAATTCATTCTCGTTGTTTTCTCGAGCATCGCGGTTCCCTCCTTTGTTAAGTTAAAAACCTTTACAGAACATAGTTTACTCATTTATGAAAGGAATGTCAAGAAAGTTTCTTTACATACTAAATAGAATCCCTCTTATTCCACTTCTTCATTGTCATCCATAATTCCAGCAAATAAACCATAAACGTATTTTTCTGGATCAAAAGGCTGTAAATCGTCCATTTGTTCCCCTAATCCAATGAATTTCACTGGAATTTGCAATTCGTTTCGAATGGCAAGGACAATTCCACCCTTAGCTGTTCCATCAAGCTTTGTTAAGACAATTCCTGTTACATTGGTAACTTCTTTAAATTGCTTTGCCTGGGTCATAGCATTTTGCCCAGTAGTCGCATCTAGAACAAGTAATACTTCATGGGGAGCTCCTGGTATTTCTCGTTCAATCACACGTTTTACTTTTTCTAATTCTTTCATTAGATTTACTTTATTTTGCAGTCGACCCGCAGTATCACATAGGAGAACATCTGCGTTTCTTGCTTTTGCAGCTCGAATTGCATCATACATCACAGCAGCCGGATCTGAACCTTCTCCTTGTTTAATGACTTCAACCCCAACTCTGTCCCCCCATACTTCTAATTGATCGATTGCCCCAGCACGGAATGTATCCCCTGCAGCTAACAGAACATTTTTCCCTTCACTTTTGAATTGATGAGCAAGCTTACCAATCGTAGTTGTTTTACCTACTCCATTCACACCAACAAACAAAATCACAGTCAATCCATCTGGTTGGATTGCAAGATCATTTGTTTGCTCATCCCCATTTTCATAGATTTCGACTAATTTCTCGACGATCACATCCTGCATTTCTTTTGGATCTTGAATATTTTTTCGTTTTACTTCCATTTTTAATTCATCGATTAAATCCATGACCGTTTGAAATCCAACATCCGCTCCAATTAAAATTTCTTCTAATTCTTCAAAGAAATCCTCATCAATTTTTCTATAACGAGCAACTAAATTATTTACCTTATTAGCAAATACATCACGAGTTTTAGTTAAGCCACTTCTAAATTTTTCTGTCACTTGATCCGTTGACTGTGTGAACTTTTCTTTTAATTTCTTAAAAAAACTCATACCATCACTTCCTTTTCATTGGATTGTAAAATCTCCTTCGTTTCTTCCAATCGAACAGAAACGAGTTTTGATACTCCTGATTCTTGCATGGTCACTCCGTATAAAACATCTGCTTCTTCCATCGTTCCTTTTCGGTGCGTAATAACGATAAATTGAGTTTTTCTTCCATACTGTTTCAAATACTCACTAAAGCGGTGCACATTGGCTTCATCTAATGCTGCTTCCACTTCATCTAACACACAGAAAGGGACTGGGCGCACTTTTAAGATAGAAAAAAGCAACGCAATGGCTGTTAAAGCCCGTTCCCCTCCTGATAACAACCCTAGGTTCTGCAATTTTTTACCGGGTGGTTGTGCAACAATATCGACGCCTGTCTTTAATAAATTCGAGGCATCTGTTAATTTCAATTCTGCACGCCCACCGCCAAACAACGCTCTGAAAACAGATTCAAAATGGTTACATATCGCATCGAACGTTTCTTTAAAACGTTTTTTCATCTCTGTATCCATTTCATCAATCACTTGAAATAAAGTATCTTTTGCTTCCTGTAAGTCTGTTTGCTGTTCTAATAAAAAAGTATATCTTTCTTCCACTCGGGAATATTCATCAATCGCACCTAGGTTCACAGTTCCTAATTCATCTATGGCCAGTTTGATCAACTTCACTTTTTTTCGTGCCTCATCAATTGGAAGGGATAGTGGATATTCTTGTTTAGCTGCTTCATATGAAAGAACGTATTCTGTTCGGAGGTGTTCTAGTCTATTTTCTAACTCAACATCCATTCGATTTAACTTTACTTCTTCATCTTTCACTACTTCCAACATCCCTTTGTGTTGGCGTTTTAATTCTTTCAAATCTAGTTCCTCATCTTCTATTGTTTGTTGAAGATGAAGCCGTTCTTCCCTGCGCAATGAAATAAGCTTTGTTGTTTCCGTCTTATCAAATAATTTTCTTTTTGCTTGTTCTTCTAATTTCCCTTCTCCTTCGAAACTCTCTGTCATTTCCGACTGAAGCCACTCAATATCCTCTTGCAGTCTTCCTTTACGTTGATTCGTTTCTAAAATTTCCTGTTCAACCCGTTCGAACTGTTTCCTGCTTGACATAAATTTCTCATTTTTCGCCGCAAGTTCGGCCTTTATATCACTTGTTTCTGCTATCAATATGTCCTTTGATGTCCGCTCACTTTTTCTTTTTTCTGTTAATTGTTGAATTTCGCTGTCAAGTTGGGCAATTTCCTTTTGAATCGCCAATGTAGATTCCGTTAATTGCTCTTTTCTTTCTTGAAGTTTTTTTAATTCATTTTCATATTCATCTTTTTCCATATCATAAATCGATAGGCGTTCATTCATATTTTCAAAATGCAATTCTATTTCCCGAAGATTTGCTTTCCATTTTTGTTCTTCGATTCGTAATGTTTCACCTTTTGAACGACTGGCTTCTTGTTCTTTTTCCTTCGTTTGGATCTCTTCCTTTAGTTTTTTCACTTGGGTTTCAACCGCAGCCGTCCTCTCTTCCATTATGACTAACTTTGCTTTTAGTTCTTCTAGTTCTCCTTTTCTCGCAAGCAAAGAGGAAGAAGCTCGCTTGGATGCCCCTCCCGTCATCGAGCCACCAGGATTAACGAGATCCCCATCAAGGGTAATGATTCTGTAGCGATAAGCAAGCAGCTTCGCCATCTCATTCGCAGCTTTTAAATTTTCCACCACGACAACATTCCCTAATAAGTTGGTGATAATATTCTCGTATTTTTCTTCATATGTGACAAGATCTGAAGCAATTCCAATGAACCGTTCATCTCCGCGCAATAAATTTAGTTGTGTCGAAGGAAATCTTTTCCCTTTTATCACATTCATTGGCAAAAAGGTGGCACGTCCATATTGGTGTTGCTTCAAAAAGGCAATCGCCTTTCTTCCAAATTCTTCGTTTTCAACGACGATATGTTGCATACCACTCCCTAGAGCAATTTCAATGGCAGTTTCATACCCTTTTGGAACTTGAACTAGTTCAGCTACCGCCCCAATAATCCCTTGTAATGGGTGATTTCTTGCTTTTAGTACTTGTTTTACACCTTGAAAAAATCCAGCATAGTCTTCTTCCATAGACTCAAGCATTTCTTTTCGTGACTTTGCTTGCTGCAATATTTTATAAGCTTGATATAAATTCTTTTCTTGATTTTCATATTTCAACTTTAATGCCTCAAGCATTCTTTGCCCATTGCGATATTGGTGGACTGCTTCTGTTAATTGTTCACCAACTGATTGAACCTTACGCTCTAGCTGTTGTTTCTTCTCATATACCTGTTGTCTTTCATTCACATATTTCTCGTTCTCCTGGCGAAGCTTCGCTAATTTACTGTTCAATTGAGAAATTTGTTGGTCACAGTAGGATATTTCATTTTTGACTGAAACTTGTTTATTTAACGTTTCAATATAGTCTGTTTTTAATAACTCAATCATTTCTTCAATGTTTTCTGTGAAGCCCTTTAGTTCTGTCTGTTTTTCTTGTAATAATTGTTTTAGCTTTGTTACTTCTGCTTCATAATAAATGACTTCACGCTCGAGCTGATGTTTTTGGGTAAGTAATTGATCTAATTTTCCAGTCGCTTCTTGAAGGTTCATCTTAAGTTGTTCTTCATTATTAGTTGCATTCTTTTTGCGTTCCTTTAGAACCTCTCTGCGCCCTTCTAATTTTTCTAATTCTTCACTAGCAGTTAACAGGACATTTTGCAAGTCGCTGACAGATTCATCTAATGCTGTCAACTTGTCCCGTAATTCGGTTAATTTCGCTTCCTTTTGCTGCAAGGCAGAAGAAACCTGAATTTCTTGTTTCTCATGTAATTGTAAATCTTGCTTTAGTTGTTCCCATTTAGAATGAAGTTCCTCAATTTCATACACAATACAAGCTACTTCAAACCTTTCAAGATCTTTTTTCTTTTCAAGATAGTCTTTGGCAATAGAAGCTTGTATTTTTAAAGGCTCTACTTGACTTTCTAGTTCGTATAAAATATCCTGGACACGATTTAAATTTTCTTGTGTTTCAGCTAATTTATACTCTGCCTTTTTTTTCCGCGTTTTATATTTTAAAACACCTGCAGCTTCTTCAAAAATGGTTCTTCTTTCTTCCGGTTTGCTATTTAGTATTTCTTCAATTTTCCCTTGTCCGATGATAGAGAAAGCTTCGCGACTAAGCCCCGAATCCATGAATAAATCAATTATATCTTTTAATCTACAAGATTGCTTATTCATGAAGAATTCGCTTTCACCGGAGCGGAAAACTCTCCTTGTTACACTTATTTCATTATAATCAATTGGCAAATATTGATCTTCATTGTCTAGTGTGAGTGTTACCTCAGCGAAATTTTGTGCTTTTCTCGATTCACTACCAGCAAAAATAATATCTTCCATTTTTGCTCCTCGTAATGATTTTGCAGATTGCTCCCCTAATACCCAGCGGATGGCATCTGTAATATTACTTTTTCCAGATCCATTAGGACCTACTACTGCTGTTACCCCAGGCACAAAATCAATCGAGACTCGTTCGGCAAAGGACTTGAAGCCAACGACATCCAATCGTTTGAGGAACATGCTTTTCCCCTACTTTCTGTTATCTTTATGTTGTTTTAACTTTGATAAGGCCATTTGTGCTGCATGTTGTTCCGCCTCTTTTTTTGATCGGCCAGTTCCTTCCCCAAGCACTTCATCATTATAAAATACTTGTGAAACAAACTCCTTACTATGTGCGGGCCCTTTTTCATGAAGCACTCGATACTCAATCATGCCTCTTCCATCTCGTTGAACAAGTTCTTGAAGTTGACTTTTATAATCCATCACATGAGAAAAAGCACCGGCATTAATTTTAGGGAAGACGTATTGATTTAAAAAACGAATAACGGTTTCCATTCCTTGGTCTAGGAAAAGTGCACCAATAAATGCTTCAAACACATCAGCAAGAAGAGCTGGCCGAGTGCGTCCACCTGTCATCTCTTCCCCTTTTCCAAGCAGGATGAGTTCTCCAAAATGCAACTCATTTGCAAAGGTGACAAGGGAAGGTTCACATACGATGGCTGCTCTTAGCTTTGTTAAATCCCCCTCACTCATAAGTGGATATTTTTTAAATAAATATTTAGAAACCGTTAATTCTAAAACTGCATCCCCTAAAAATTCAAGACGTTCATTATCTTCGTATGGTTTTTTCCGATGCTCATTCACATAAGATGAATGAGTAAAAGCTTGTTTTAATAAGGACTCATTTTCAAATTGAATCTGAAGATCTATTTGAACTTGTTTAAATTTTTCTTCATGTTTAGTATTTATTCTACTAGTTTTATTTTTCTTTTTCATTATGGTCCTCCACTTTGAATCAAATATTTAGGCTCAAATTCCAGTGTATTCGAAAATGAAAAGAATCGCAAAGTCCATTTTCACTTTTCTTCACCAAATGCGCAAGCGCCTGTTCATCGACGTATGGATTTCGCAGGTTTCGACCGAGATAAAGGATACACAGCGAGCCGGGTTTGCGAGCTGATGTTGACTTATCGTAAGGAGAAAACGGAGAAATCCACTAGTCGATAGGCGCTGAAGCTAGACGTCACCAAATGCGTAAGCGCCTCGATCATCGGCGTACGAATTTCGTAGGTTTCGACTGAGATAAAGGAAACACAGCGAGCTGATGTTGACTTATCGTAGGGAGAAAACGGAGAAATTCGCTAGTCGATAGGCGCTGTTGCTAGACGTCCCCACAGTTATAAATTTTAAAATTTCCTGGTGCAAAAAACGGAAGAAAGCTCCGTTTATAAAAAACGGAGCTCTAATTAATTTCTAACGATTACATTTTTCCATTTATGTAATTTACAGTGTCACCCACTGTTGCAATTTTTTCTGCATCCTCGTCAGAAATCTCCATATCGAACTCATCTTCTAATTCCATTACTAATTCTACAACATCAAGAGAATCTGCGCCAAGATCTTCTTTGAAAGAAGCTTCTAATGTTACTTGAGATTCTTCAACACCTAAACGGTCTACGACAATTTTAGTTACACGTTCTAATACTTCTGCCATTTTTGCCTCACCTCCCCTCAAGTTTCAAAAGTCAATGGGTCTATAAGGTTTCTTTAGATCGTTGTATTCCAAGAAATCCTCATAATATTATAAAGTAACAATCAAATATGAACAACTATTCTTTCATCATCTAGATCTTCTGCTCTAGATTACATCACCATTCCACCGTCAACATGGAGTGTTTGACCTGTCACATAGGAAGAATCGTCTGATGCAAGAAAAACCGCCACTTTTGCAATGTCTTTCGGGTCACCAAAGCGAGCAAGTGGAATTTGTTGTAACATCGCTTGCTTTGATTCCTCAGGTAATTGTTCTGTCATATCTGTTGAAATAAATCCGGGTGCAATTGCATTGACTGTAATATTGCGTGTCGCCAATTCCTTTGCGGTTGTTTTCGTTAATCCAATAACTCCTGCCTTAGCTGCTACATAATTAGCTTGTCCTGGATTCCCGCTAACTCCAACAATCGATGAAACATTTATAATTCGACCACTACGTTGCTTCATCATCTGTCTTGTCACAGCTTTCGTGCATAAAAACACACCTTTTAAATTGGTGTTAATAACAGCATCCCACTCTTCTTCCTTCATTCTCATCAATAGATTATCTTTTGTAATCCCGGCATTATTCACAAGAATATCTACACGTCCAAATTGTTCGATTGTTGCTTTGACCATCGATTGAACGGATTCTTGATCGGCCACATTACACTGAAGAGCAACGGCTTCCGTTCCAATCGATTTTATTTCTTCCACAACAGCTTGTGCTTTTGCTTCACTACCTGCATAATTGACCACTACATTCGCACCTTGACGAGCAAGTTCTAACGCAATTTCTCTTCCAATTCCACGTGAAGCACCGGTAACTAATGCGACTTTCCCTTCTAACTTCATGACTCTTCCCCCTTTAAAGACTGAACGACTGCATTCATCGTTTCCTCATCTTGAATGGCATAGGTTTTCACTTTGCGATCGACCTTTTTCACTAATCCTGACAATACTTTCCCAGGTCCAATTTCAATGAATGTATCCACACCTAAGCTGATCAGTTTCGCTACTGTATCTTCCCATAAAACAGGAGAATATAATTGTTGCAAGAGCTTGCCACGAATTTCTTGTGCATCTGAAACCGGTTCTGCATCTACATTGGCAATGATTGGGATGGAAGAATCTTGTATTGTAATTCCATCTAGAACCTCTGATAGTTTTTCGGTTGCTGGTTCCATCAAAGAAGAATGAAACGGACCACTCACATTAAGTGGAAGAACTCTTTTTGCTCCTTTTTCTTTGGCTAATTCGGCTGCTTTTTCAACTCCAAGTTTTGTACCTGAAATCACAATTTGACCTGGGCAATTTAAATTAGCCAGTTGGACTACTTCCCCTTTACTACTAATTTCCTCTGTTACTTGTCGTAAATCTTCACGATCCATCCCCAAGACAGCTGCCATCGTACCTTCTCCAGCCGGGACTGCTTCCTCCATAAATTTTCCTCTTTGGTGGACAGTATAAACCGCATCTGGAAAGGCAATGGCCCCAGTCGCTGCTAAAGCTGTATATTCTCCTAAACTATGGCCTGCCGCATAGTCCGCTTTAATCCCATGCTCTTCTAATTTTTTCAAAACGGCCATGCTTGTTGTTAACAAAGCGGGTTGGGCATTAAAGGTCAATGTTAATGTTTCTTGTGGTCCGTTAAAAATAATGTCACTTAAGGAATAGCCTAAACGCGTATCTGCTTGTTCAAAAATTTGAGCAACTTCCTCATAAGCGGAGGCAAGTGACTTTCCCATTCCAACCTTTTGTGATCCTTGTCCTGGAAATAGAAAGGCGATTTTCCCCATCCTACTCTCTCCTTTATGTTATTATTGATTGACTATTGCTTCTTTTATTTTTTCTGGAACATTTGAGCTCGTCATTTGAATTGCCTGCCGTAATGCATTAAAGAAAGCATTTTCATTTGATGATCCATGTGCTTTTATGACAGGAGCCTTTAATCCAAAAAGATTAGCTCCACCATATTCGGTGTAATCCATTTTATTTTTTAAAGACATTAATTCTGATTTTAACAGCCCTGCACCAATTTTAGCTTTCAGTGAGGATGTCAAAGTTGTCTTTAATATACGAAAGACAGACATCGCTGTACCTTCAATTGATTTTAATACCATATTTCCTGTAAAACCATCTGTTATAACGACATCTGCCACACCTTGTAATAAGTCTCTAGATTCAACATTTCCAATAAAATTTAAATTTGATTGCTGAAGGAGTTGAAAGGTTTTTTTCGTTAATTCATTTCCTTTTTTCTCTTCTGTTCCAATATTTAAAAGCCCAATTGTTGGGTGTTGTATTTTCCGAACCTTTTCTGCATAAATGGATCCCATAATTGCATATTGGTATAAATGCTCAGGCTTCGCATCCACATTGGCTCCTAAATCCAGCATTAAAAATCCTTTCCCATCCACTGTAGGTAATGTTGGTGCTAAAGCTGGTCGTTCGATTCCCTCGATGCGGCCAACAACAAAAAGCCCCGCTGCCATTAGGGCACCTGTGTTTCCTGCAGATACACATGCCTCGGCTTCTCCATTAGCAACCGCCTGCGTCATTAACACCATGGAAGCATTTTTCTTCCGACGAACAGCTCTTGCTGGCTCATCTGTTCCCAAAATAACTTCATCTGTATGTACAATATTTACCCGATCTGAGCTAGGCAAAATTTCTTTTACTTTCGTCTCATTTCCGAAAACGAGCACTTCTAAATCATCAAATTCTTGTAGAGCACGTTTCGTTCCTAATAAAATCTCTCTCGGAGCATTATCGCCGCCCATGGCATCTATCGCTATTCTCACTTCTTTTCATCCTTTGCTGTAGTATGCGAACGGTACATAATAAATTCTCCGTCAAATACTAATTCTTTTCCTACAAAACTATTTACTTTTACGACTGTTTTTCCTTGCTCAAAATGTGCATCGACGACCTTTGCTTTCGCAACGACACGTTCCCCCTTTTTAACCGAACGTGTAAAACGAATATTGGCTCGAGCTGTTAACGCCAGCTCATCATTAATGACGGCGACAGCTAGTGAATTCGCTTGGGCAAACAGATGATGACCGCGTGCAATCCCATTCCGTTTAAACACATGGTCTGCTTTCACATCAAAAATAGAAATCGCACTTTGGTCCAGTTCGATATCTATTATTTCCCCAATGACTTCATCTATCGGTAAGGAACGAACTTCATCAACAAAGCGTTTCTCTGCAACATGCTTAATCCTTTCACGTAATTCTGGGATTGAAAGTTCCATTCGATCAAGGCGAATGGTTTGAACACTAACAGAAAATTGTTCAGCAAGTTCCTCATCTGTAACAAAAGGATTATCTTCTATCGTTTCTTGTAATTGTATTTGTCTCTCTTTTTTGGAAATTCTCAAATTGATCACACCATTCGCTATTAGTACTAGGTACTAATAGTAGTATATAATCAATAATGGAAGAATGCAAGAATAAAGTAAAACTTATCCTTCGGTACTTGCAGTCCGTCAACGGCCTTAGAGAAAAAAGGCAGCCCCCCTACTTCTAGAGAGGGTACCGCCCTTGTACAAAGAGAGTTACAGATTGGCTGTTAGTCTAATTTTTCACCTTTTAATCCTTCTGATTTTTGCAGCTGCTTGCGTAAATTACTATATTCCTCTTCCTTCCAAAAATAATCTGATTGAATGAGTTTAATAGCATCTTGTCTAGCTACTTCAAGCGCCCGATAATCATGGACCATATCCGCCACTTTAAATTCCGGTAACCCTGATTGCTTCTTACCAAAGAAATCTCCTGGTCCCCGTAGTTCTAAATCTTTCTCACTTAAAACAAATCCATCATTCGTTTCTGTCATGATTTTCATTCGCTCTTGACCCACTTCTGTTTTGGGATTCGCTAATAAAATGCAATAGGATTGCTCACTCCCCCGACCGACGCGCCCACGAAGTTGATGGAGCTGGGCTAATCCGAATCTTTCAGCATCATAAATGATCATGATAGTGGCGTTCGGGACATTTACACCGACTTCCACCACCGTTGTGGAAACAAGAACTTGTACATGATTTTCACTGAAAGCTTTCATAACCTCTTCTTTCTCATCAGAAGATAGCCGACCATGCATGAGTCCAATTTCGTATTTTCCTTGAAAAAAATGAGTTAATTGTGCATGAACATCAATCGCATTTTGAACATCAAGCTTGTCAGATTCCTCGATTAATGGGCAGATGATATATCCTTGTCTCCCTTTTGCTAATTCTTTCTCCATAAAAACTAACACACGTTCAAACATTTCTTGTTTTGCCCAATAAGTTTCAATTGTTTTACGACCAGCAGGCATCTCATCGATGATAGAAACATCCATTTCACCAAACACCGTAATCGCCAGCGTCCGCGGAATGGGGGTTGCCGTCATAAATAACACATCAGGATTGATCCCTTTTTCCCGCAACACTCTTCTTTGTTCTACCCCAAAGCGGTGCTGCTCATCTGTAATGACAAACCCAAGCGATTTAAAATTGACATCTTTTTGAATCAATGCATGTGTTCCAATGACGATGTCAACCTTTCCCTCCTGTAAATCTTGAAGTAGTTCTTTTCTTTTTTTCCCTTTTATTGAACTTGTTAAAATCTCAACACGGACATTAAATGGGGTTAATCGTTCACATAATGAATCATAATGCTGCTCCGCTAGAATCTCTGTAGGGACCATTAAAGCTCCCTGGAAGCCAGCTGTTACATTCGCATATAAGCAGATGGCCGCAACGATTGTTTTCCCAGATCCTACATCTCCTTGTAGGAGTCTATTCATACGATAAGGAGATTTAAGGTCAAAACAAATTTCATTTACCACTCGCTTTTGAGCATCAGTAAGTGAAAATGGCAAGGAAAGAATCATTTTCTTTAAAGCTTGCAAATCATAGTGATGAGCTACACCTTTTGAATTTTCTCTATCAAATTTCCGTAATGCCTGCATTTTTAATTGAAAAACTAAAAACTCTTCATAGACAAACCTTCTTCGGGCCTGCTTCAATTCTTTTTCTGATTGGGGAAAATGAATGATCCGAAAGGCGTCTCGTCTTCCTACTAGTCGATAAGTAGCAATGAATTCCTCTGGTAAGTTTTCTTCCAACAAATGACCAAATTCGGTAAAAGCCTTTTGGATATATTTCCGAAGGGTTTTTCCATTTAAGTTCCCTTTTGTAGAATATACTGGTTCAAAATTTCCTTCTGCTTTATGCGGTCCTAAATGATATTGTTGTGCGGAAATTTGTTGCCGGTGCTTATCCCATTTCCCAGTTAATGTAATCGTGTCATGTAATGCAATCTTTTTCTTTAAGTATGGTTGATTAAAGAAAGTTACTGTAATTAAATACCTTCCAACAAGTACTCTCATTGTAAGTCTTGATTTTTTCTTTCCATAATACATAAGGGAAGGCTCACTATGAACCTTCCCCTCAATTGTTACCCTTTCTTCATGAGCGACTTCAGCTAAATCTCGAAGTCTATGATCCTCATAACGATAGGGGAAGTATTCTAATAATTGTAATACAGTCTGGATCTTCAAATCTGCTAATTGACGAGCAGTTTCCTCACCAATCCCTTTCATCACAGTGACTGGTTGTTGTAATAACAATAAATTACTCACGTTCTTCAAATGGCACACCGAAGATTTTCGTTTCCAGTTCACGTCCTGTCGGTGTTGCCGCTAACCCTCCTTGTGCGGTCTCTCTTAGTGCGGTAGGCATGACTTGCCCAATTTTGTACATGGCATCAATCACCTCATCACATGGGATTCTGCTAGAAATTCCGGCTAATGCCATATCTGCTGCAACCATTGCATTTGCAGCCCCCATCGCGTTTCGTTTGACGCAAGGTACCTCAACTAAGCCTGCGACTGGATCACACACGAGACCAAGCATATTTTTTAATGTAATGGCCATAGCGTCAGCGCATTGTTTTGGTGTACCACCTGCCATTTCTACAATAGCGGCAGCAGCCATCCCTGACGCAGATCCAACTTCCGCTTGACACCCTCCCGCTGCACCAGAAATGGAAGCATTGTTCGCTACAACAAAACCGAAAGCCCCCGCTGTAAAAAGAAATCGAATCATTTGTTCTCTTGTCGGGGATAATTTATTTTTGACTGCAAATAATGTTCCAGGGACTACGCCTGCACTCCCTGCGGTTGGAGTTGCACAAATCGTTCCCATTGCGGCATTCACCTCATTTGTAGCTACCGCTTTACTTACAGCATCAAGAATCGTTTCACCCGAGAGAAAATTCCCTTTCTGAATATAGTTTTGCAGAAGTACTGCATCACCACCTGTTAATCCCGAGTGAGAATGTACACCATTTAATCCGCGTTCAACTGCATTCTCCATCACTTTCAAATTCTTTTCCATCTGTTCCATTATTTCATCTCTTGACTTACCTGTCACTTCCATTTCTTGTTGAATCATAAGTTCTGAAATGAGCTTGTCGTTCTTATCAGCTAATTCTACCAATTCAGCAACATTCCGAAACATGACATTCTCTCCTTTCTAGGTTCGCGTTATTCTAATACTTGAGAATCATTCTTGATGCAGGAGAATGTAAGCGCTACCAACTTATCATTTAATCAACGATACGAGCCACTTTTAAAATGTTTGGTAATGCTTCTATTTGCTTCATAACTGACTCTCCTACTGCCTGGTCCACTTCAATGACCATTAAAGCCATCTTTCCTTTTTCCTTTCTAGAAACTTCCATATGGCCAATGTTCAAATCATTTTCCGCTAAAATATTGGCGACTTTCGCAATGGCACCTGATCGGTCATTATGGACCACGAGGATGGCAGGGTGAATTCCAGAAAGCTTTAATTCAAAGCCATTTAATTCAGTGATCTCAATTTTACCCCCACCTATTGAAACGCCTACGAGTTCCATTTCCCCCTTCTCATCCCCCAAAGTGATTTTGGCCGTATTTGGGTGATCTGGAATGGCCTCTTCCTCAATAAATTCAATCTCCATTCCTTTTTTCTGTGAAATATTTATGGCATCCCGTATTCGCTCATCAAAAGTATCAAAATCTAATAATCCGCCAATAATTGCAATGTCTGTTCCATGTCCTTTATATGTCTTGGCAAATGATCCATAAAGGGCTATTTTCGCCCATTTAGGTTCTCTTCCAAATATACTTCTCGCCAACCGTCCAATCCTGGCAGCACCCGCAGTATGGGAACTAGATGGGCCAATCATAATCGGACCAATGATATCAAATACACTTTTATATTTCATAAAAATTCCCTCCTAGATGTTAATAGTTTATTAGCAATCCACATAAAGTGAAACTCAATTAGTGAGGGTTTTTAAAGGCTTGGCGATGCTTGTCGCCCCTGTTCAGTCGCCTCCGCTTTTTTAATCTAGCTGCGGCTCCTTGCTGCTCGAGGTCAAAACCTCTTCCTTTCTGTGGCAAAATACGCCACGCCAAGGCTGAGCTTTTGCTTGTCACAGCAATACAGTCGCCTCCGCTTTTTTGTATTACAAATGGGGAGGTCCGGTTTATGCTGTGTTTTTAGCTTTTGGACTTCCCCAATTTTTTACTTCTTACTCAACTGAGAATATAAATGAATATAAAGGTTGTTTTCCGTTGTGAATTTCAACTTCTACATCTGGAAATTCTTTTTCTATATATTGGACAATCGCGTTAATTTCTTCTTCCTCTGCATCTTGTCCGTATAAAATGGTTAGGATCTCCACATCTTCATCTACCATTTGTTGAAGAAGGGATTGGGCTCCTTGCACTTTATCTTTATCCGTTACCACAATTTTTCCATCGACAATTCCCATGAAATCATCTTTTTTAATGGCAATTCCATCAATGCTCGTATCGCGAACGGCGTAAGTGATCTGGCCCGTTTTTACATTTGCAAGCGCGTCCGTCATCATTTCTTTATTCTGTTCTAATTCTGCTGATGGATTAAAGGCAAGCATTGCAGTGATGCCTTGTGGGACTGTTTTAGAAGGAACAACAACTGCCTCTACATCAACCATCTCAGCCGCCTGTTCAGCTGCCATGATAATATTCTTATTATTTGGTAGAATAATCAATTTCTTAGCATTGACTTCTTCGATTGCCTTCACAATATCTTCTGTACTTGGGTTCATCGTTTGGCCACCTTCAATAACAGCCGATGCCCCAATACTTCTAAATAATTCAGCAATCCCTTCTCCCATTGAAACCGTTACAATTCCATATTCTTGTTGGTCTTCTTTAACTTTTTCTACCACTTTTGGTTGCAATCCTTGTTCACCAACAATACTACTATGTTGTTCACGCATATTTTCGATTTTCAATTTAATTAGACTTCCATATCTTTGCCCGTATGTTAATACTTCACCAGGCTGTTCTGAGTGAATATGTATTTTAGCTATTTCATCATCCGAAATAACAAGCAATGAGTCTCCATAAGCACTTAAATCCTGTCTGAATTGGTCTTCAGAAAATGGGTGTTTGGCAATTTTCTCTTTTTCAAATCGAACCATGAATTCTGTGCAGTAACCATATTGAATCTCATCGGTATTCATAAAGCTTTGAACACTTTTATGATGTTCAGCATTCACGAGCTCATCCATTGAGGGACCTACAAGCACTTGGGGTAACTTTTCCCCTTTAAGCACTGCTAGAAAACCTTCATACACAAGGAGTAAGCCTTGACCTCCACTATCTACAACCCCTACTTCCTTTAATACAGGAAGTAATTCTGGTGTTCGATTGAGGGAAGCTTTTGCCTCTTCTACAAATAATTCCATAAATTGCACGATGTCTTTTTGCTTTCTTGCTGCTTGAACTCCCTTTTTGGCAGCATCTTTTGCTACTGTCAAAATCGTCCCTTCCACTGGCTTCATAACCGCTTTATAAGCGGTTGTCACTCCTGCTTCAAAAGCATGGGCTAATTCAAGTGAATTAATGGATGACTTTCGCTCGATCTCTTTGGCAAATCCACGAAATAATTGAGATAATATGACGCCTGAATTTCCTCGAGCCCCCATGAGCAAACCTTTTGATAATGAAGCGGCTACCTTCCCAATATGAGCATTTAAATTATTTTTAACTTCCTTTGCTCCTGAAGTCATAGATAAATTCATATTTGTTCCAGTATCTCCATCCGGAACAGGAAATACGTTAAGAGCATCTACCATTTTTGCATTTGCAGATAAATGTTCTGCACCTGCCATCACCATTTCCGCAAAACGCACTCCATCCAAAGATGTAATTGACACAATTCTTCCTCCTCACACTAAGGGTTCATTACCCTTACACCTTGAACAAAAATATTGACTGAATCAACAGCCAGCCCAACGGTTTGATCTAATGTGTATTTCACTTTATTCTGAACATTTAGGGCCACTTCCGAAATTTTTGTTCCATAGCTGACGATAATATACATATCAATATGAACCTCATCGTTTTCTTGTCGAACAATAACCCCACGTTTGAAATTTTCTTTTCTTAAAATATCCGTTATCCCATCTTTAATTTGGTTTTTGGATGCCATTCCAACAATTCCATAACAATCTACTGCTGCTCCACCAGCTATTGTCGCAATGACTTCATTTGAAATATCAATTTGTCCAAATTTCGTTTTAAGTTCTATGGTCATTGTAAGCCCCCCTTATAGGTTCATCATTTGGCTACACATATTTTACTATAATTAATACAGATTTGAAAGCCACACGATATGCCTATCTAATCATTCCAAAACCACCTCATATATGTCAAGGTTTTTCTCTTGAAAGACTTTGATAACGTGAAATGTCATTCAGTGTAAGTCAATTCATCCCCCATTGATGATTATCAATTGTGAACAGATTGCTCGCAATTAACCCAGACGAACAATTTAAGGTGAAGGTCTTTCCTGCAACTACAGGGGATAAAACGTATTGCAAACAAGGAACAGGTATGATAAATTATTAAAGTATGTTGTGACTATAATGAAGTGTTGAAACAAATATCTTCACCTTCAGGTAGTGAGGAGGGAATATCATGCCAAAAAAATGTGTTGTTACAGGCCGTAAAGCTCGTTCTGGTAACGCTCGTTCTCATGCGATGAACTCATCTAAGCGTGTTTGGGGCGCGAACCTTCAAAAAGTTCGTATTCTTGTAGATGGAAAACCTAAACGTGTATGGGTTTCTGCAAGAGCTTTAAAATCCGGAAAAGTTGAGCGTGTATAATACTTATAAAAGCATCTCCTATACAAGGTGGATGCTTTTATTCTATTTACATCCTTCTTACTGTTTTCAATAATAAAAAAACACCCAATTCGGGTGCTTATTTTATTTTTTTAGATTGTTTGTAAACGATGGATCTTTGATTATTCTTATGACAATGTTGTTGTATCTCATCCCTCTAATTTTGAGGGGGATCCGCGGTAAATGGCTCCACGATTATCTCAGCGGGACAATTAAGCCCCACCGAGTGAATAAATTCATCTTATTCCTTCTTAAAAGTTCCAAGCATAGCGCGAACAATCCCACCTAAAAATTTAGGTAGTTTAATTGTATAAAATTTCATGAATGTCCCTCCCCATTCTAAAAAAAGAAATGCCCATCTCGCTTGAACCCCTTATTATTATATTCAAACAACTAGAATAAGTACGCATAATCCCAAGTTAGGGTATGATTCAAAGTCTTTCATCACGACTTCTTATCATTATTAATATGCCATCTGAAAATGAAAAAGTACCTTTTTTTTCAACCAATTCATTGCTGATACATAAAGTCGATCCTATACGAATGGTTTTATTTGTTAAAGGGTATTTAAATCCTTTTAAAGTAATCTCTTTTACGATAGGGGTGACGGGGACAAAAGAAATGTATTTCATTTCTGAATGACGGGGCAATTCATACGTTCCTGGAGTATAGACAGAGATTCTATTCGTTTTATCCACCATTTCAAACTGGATTTCATCATGAATCCATTCCTCGCGAACTAATAAACCTATATTCGCCAAAAAATGGTCCAGTCTCCCTCCAGTCGCTCCGAATATGTAGACTTTTTCCGGTCTTTGTTTGAATGCCCATACTAGAGCAAGTTCCATATCTGTTTCATCTTTTTCAGGTTTATATTTTTTTAAATCGGTTACTTTCTCTTGAATCTCTTGCCATTCTTTTTTTGTTACAGAATCAAAATCCCCGAAAGCTACATTAGGACGTATCCCATTTTCTAGTAAATAATAAACCCCGCGATCAACTCCAACCCATATCCAATCACTTTTTGCGAACGGCATTAATTCTGGAATGTATCGTTTTGGACCTCCAGCCACTATCCCAATTTGCATTAACAAATCCTCCTAAATCGAAATAAAGCTCAATAAGTAAATGGTAAAAAAGCCAGCCGAAGCTGACCTTTAATTATGATTCTATGTTTTCACGTATTTGTTGAATGGCAGCTTTGCGATCCTTTTGATTATAAATAGCTGAACCTGCTACAAGGACATTCGCTCCGGCATCTACACAAATTTTTGCCGTTTCCTTATTTACACCACCGTCAATTTCAATTTCAACCGATAATCCTTTAGAATCCACTAAATCCTTTACTTGACGTATTTTGGGTACAACTGAATGAATAAATGACTGACCCCCAAAACCAGGGTTGACCGTCATTAATAATACCAAGTCAACATCCTCAATTATATGTTGAATCGTCTCGACTGGTGTTGCAGGGTTTAAAACCACTCCCGGTTTCGCCCCAAAAGATCGTATGAGTTGAATGGTGCGGTGTAGATGCGGACATGCTTCTACATGAACTGTGATGTAATCGGCTCCTGCTTTGGCAAAATCCTCAATGTAAAGATCAGGATTTTCAATCATTAAATGGACATCTAGCGGCAATTTGGTGATGGGACGAATCGCTTCTACAACGATCGGTCCCATTGTAATATTGGGAACAAAATGTCCGTCCATAACATCAATATGAATATAATCAGCCCCCCCTTGTTCAACTTCCTTAATTTCTTCCCCCAGTTTTGCAAAATTTGCTGAAAGGATGGATGGTGCTATTTTTACCATATTAATACCTCGGCTTTCTTTCTTTTATTTCTTCCATAAATTGCTGATAATGTTCGTAGCGATAGGATGGAATTTCTCCATTTTCAACGGCAGCCTTCACCTGACATTTCGGTTCATTCAAATGAAGACAACCGCGAAATTTGCATTCATGACTTCTTTCTACCATTTCTGGAAAACAAGCTGCTAGCTCCTCTGCCGTGATTTCTGTTAATTCCAAGGAACTAAATCCAGGTGTATCCGCGATTAATCCTTCCTCCACCTTGATTAATTCAACATGACGTGTCGTATGTTTTCCCCTTCCAAG
Organism: Oikeobacillus pervagus; assembly: GCF_030813365.1. Lineage (NCBI taxonomy): Bacteria > Bacillati > Bacillota > Bacilli > Caryophanales > Bacillaceae > Oikeobacillus > Oikeobacillus pervagus. The sequence goes on along the minus strand of NZ_JAUSUC010000014.1, from coordinate 39,375 downwards.
TGATTGCGAGATATCCCCCGTTTTTAGTTGTAAATCTGGACGAATCGCATTTAATAAGGATGATTTCCCCACTCCTGATTGCCCAGCAAAAACAGAAGTTTTCCCTTGAATACAATGAATAAATGGATCCAGCCCCTCATTTAAAATCGATGAAGTTAAAATCACTTCATATCCGAAAGAGCGATAATGATGAACAAATTGATCAATCGATTCTTTTTCAGATTCATTTAATAGATCTAATTTTGTAATGCAAATAATCGATTTCATTTTTTTTGATTCGATTAAGACGAGAAAGCGATCAAGCAAGCTTGTGCTGAAGTCAGGATTTGCTGCTGAGAACACAAGGATTGCTTGGTCAACATTTGAAATCGGAGGCCGGACTAATTCATTCTTCCGCTCGAAAATGTTTAATATATATCCTTCGTGGTCATTTTCTGCTTGAAATTGGACGAAATCCCCAACAAGAGGGGTGATTTTTTGTTTTCGAAAAACTCCCCTTCCTCGGCATTGAACAATACGTTCATCTTTTGTTATCACATAATAAAAACCACTTAATGCCTTAATAATTTTTCCCTCTTCCATACCAGTCCTCCTTAACCTTCAGGGTACATGATAGCTTCATCTATAATCACTTTCTGGTCCCTCATCACTTTATATCCAGCTTTTTTTCCTTTTTCAATGATAAACTGTAAGGTTTTCTTTGTATCTTCATGAATATAAAAAGTTTCAAAAGGCTCCGTCATACTATGATTCATATCTTCAATAAAAATTTGAACTTCTTGCGGTTGACCTAATTCATCCGGTTCGAAAGGGATGGTAATTTCCTTCGATACTGTCTTGGGTGGGATTTCCTCTTTTCCAAGTGACAGGACGACGTTTACTTTATCGCCTTGTTGCAATTTTGTGCCCGGAGCAGGATCCTGAGAAATCACTAGTCCTTCCGAAACGGTGTCCGAATATTCTTTTCTTAGAATACTAATTGTAAGCCCTGAAGATGCTGCATAATCTTTTAAACTTTTTTCATTGTATTCGGTCAAATCAATTAATGAAATTTTCTCTGGACCCATACTTACCGTGAAAGTAATGATCGTTTCTTCTGGAATGACTTCTTCCCTAGGGTCTGGATCCTGTTCGATAATGGTTCCTTCAGGTTGATCATCATAAACCGTCTCTCTTTTGATTTCTTTGAAATTTTCGTCCTTAAGTAACTGAACAATTTCGTCAAATTGGCGGTCACGATAATCGTCTAACTTAAATGTCGCTTTCCCTGAGCTCACATAGAGATCGATTTCCTCCCCTTTTGTCACCATTTTATTGGCATTAGGATCCGTTTTCACCACTTTTCCTTCTGGAATTTCTTCATCAGATTTTTCGATTGTATCCCCAATTTTGAATCCTTTTGTAACAAGAATAGAGATAGCATCATCGATATTTTTTCCTTTAACATCAGGAATCTCTACTTTTTCAGGCGTATTCATCGAAAAAATGGCGAAAGCGGCTGCGGTAAGCAGTGCTAGTAAAAGAATAATTGAAAGAACCCAAGGCCATTTTTTCCTTTTCTTTTTTTGTTGATTTTGTGATACGGAATCATCCTTTTCCTCTTTCAACCCATTCTTCTGATCATCTCGTTGAATCACTTTCGTCTCTTCAAGATTGCTATTCATTTGTTCATGATCCGCAATTATGGGGATGGCCTTTGTTGCTTCTTCATCTATAGGGATTTCAAATCTTGGTTCATTTATTCGATCTGGGTCTAATGCTGTTGAAAGGTCATCTACAATCTCGTCTACACTATTATATCGATAAAAAGGGTCTTTCGCTGTCGCTTTTAACACGATATTTTCAACACTTTGAGGAATATTTGGATTCCACCTTTTAAGTGAAGGTGTTTCTGATTGAAGATGCTTTAAAGCAATAGAAACGGCCGATTCCCCTGAGAAAGGAAGTCGTCCCGTTAAAAGCTCAAACATGACAATTCCTAAAGAATAAATGTCGGATTTCTTTGTTGCCATTCCCCCTCTTGCTTGCTCAGGTGATATGTAATGCACCGAACCCAGTACAGAATTTGTTTGGGTAATCGATGTAGCACTAAGTGCCATCGCAATTCCAAAATCCGTAATTTTAATATTTCCATCATGGTCGATTAAAATATTTTGCGGTTTGATATCCCGATGGATAATCGAATTTTGATGTGCGTGAGATATAGCTAATGCCAGCTGTTTCATTATATCGATCGCTTTTTCAACCGGGATGGGGGAATATTGTTGTATGTATTGTTTAAGTGTCATCCCGTCTACAAATTCCATGACGATATAATAGATATCATCCTCTTCCCCAACATCGAAAATATTCACAATATTTGGGTGAACAAGACTTGTTGTGGATTGAGCTTCTCGTTGAAAGCGGCGGATAAATTCCTCTTCGGTGGCAAAGTCTAAACGTAATACTTTTATGGCGACATCCCGCTCAAGTATCATGTCTCTTGCCAAATAGACATTGGCCATACCGCCACCGCCAATCATTTCTTTTATCTTATATCGATCATTCAGGCGTTTTCCGATCAGCACTTATCCATCACCCACTTTCACAATCAGCTGATTGCTGAAGGATCACAATGGTAATATTGTCCTCTCCACCGTTTTCATTTGCCAAATTCACTAATTTTTCTGCTTTATCCGATAATGAAAGATCCATCTGTAATATTAACGCCATTTCTTCATCTGTCATTTTATTTGACAATCCATCTGAACAAAGTAGTAAATAATCACCCGCTTCAAATGAAATCGTGCGATAATCGGCTACCACCTGTTCCTCCGTTCCAAGTGCTCTAGTCAGAACATTTTTGCGAGGATGATGTTCTGCAGCCTCTTTTGAAATTTGTCCTGTTCTAACTAGCTCATTGACTAAGGAATGATCTTCAGTCAGTAATGTAAATCCACTTTCATTTAATATATAGCAGCGGCTATCTCCAATATGAGCGATCGTGCAAAATCGGTCTGTACTTATGACGGCGACCAAAGTAGTCCCCATCCCCTGGCATTCAATGTTTTCTCTCGAATGGGAGAAGATTTGTCTATTAACTGTTTCGATCGCCTGTTTTAGCCATTCTTCAGCCTCTTCTGGTGATGAGATATACTCCACTTTTTCCCAGCTTGATTGTAGCTGATCAATCGCGATGTTGCTCGCTACATCTCCAGCATTATGCCCGCCCATGCCATCTGCAACGACGGCAAGGCGGTCACGGGAGGAATTTTCAAAAACTCCTCCATGATCTTCATTATGCTGGCGAATTCTCCCTTTATCCGTTTTAAAGGCAGACTCCATCATAAATCACCTCGTTTCCTCTTTCCGTTCTTTTGCACGAAGTTGACCACATGCTGCATCGATATCCGATCCTTGTTCACGGCGGATCGTCACATTGATCCCATGATCTTTTAATGTTTTTTCAAACTTAAAAATTTGTTTTTTGGGGGTGCGAACATAATTTCTTTCTGGTACATAGTTGACCGGAATTAAATTGACATGACATTTTAATCCTTTAATTAAATGGGCCAATTCTATCGCATGTTCAACTGAATCATTTTCACCACCGAATAGGCCATACTCAAAACTCACTCGTCTTCCTGTCTTCTTTGTATAATATTTTACAGCTTCGATTAAGTCAGGAAGCTTATAGGCTTTATTAATCGGCATTAATTTGGTTCTCAACTCATTGTTTGGTGCATGAAGCGAAATCGCAAAATTAATTTGCATATTTTCATCCGCAAATTGATAAATTTTCGGGATGATTCCGCTTGTCGAAACGGTGATATGTCTTGCCCCAATGTTTAAACTCTTATCATGATTAATAATTTTTAAGAACGTTAGCATTTCATCATAGTTATCAAATGGCTCGCCAATTCCCATAATGACAACTGAGCTGACACGCTCGTCCGTTTTATCTAATGCTTGTTGAACTTTTACTACTTGTGCCACAATTTCTCCTGCTTCCAAATGCCGTTTTAATCCCCCTAAAGTTGAAGCACAGAATGTACAGCCAATTCGGCAACCAACTTGAGTGGTTACACATACAGAATTGCCATATTCATGACGCATTAAAACCGTTTCAATCGAGTATCCATCATGTAGTTCAAATAAAAATTTGATCGTTCCATCTGCTGATGTCTGCTCAATAATCGTATTTAAAGTAGTCAATGTAAAGTGTTCGCTTAGTTTTTGCCGTAATGCTTTCGATAAATTCGACATTTCTTCAAATGTTGTGACCCTTTTTTGATAAAGCCATTCAAAAATTTGTTCCGCACGAAACGGTTTTTCACCTTGAGCTTGCAACCATTCTTTTAATTCTTGTAATTGTAATGAATAAATGGAAGGTTGTTTTGGTTCATTGGTTGTTTTTTTCTTTGTTGTCGTTGGCTGTTCCATCATTACACCTTCTTCCTAAAGCTGCTAATAAAAAATCCATCCCCGCCAAAATCTTGGGGGAAAATTTGCACAAAATGTCCAGTTGTTAAAGATTGAATGGGCTCAGGTAATGTGGTTAACATTTCAGGCTCAAATTCTCTTTCATTTTCAAGAAATTGTTTAATTGTTCCCTCATTTTCTTCTCGATCCACTGTACATGTACTATATACGAGAAGCCCATCTTTTTTCAGCAACGGAGCCACTGCTGACAGAATGTCCAATTGTACTTTTTGGAGGGAGCGCAAATCTTTTTCTTGTTTTGTATATTTAATATCTGGTTTTCTTCTCACAACACCCAAACCTGAACAAGGAGCATCAACTAAAATCCGATCAAAGCTTTCTTTTGGAAAGAGTTTATTCGCTTTTCGACTATCGGTTGATCTTACTTGAATATTCGTTAAGTCTAATCGGCCTGCATTATCCTTTATTAACTTTACTTTATGTTGATGCAAATCGAGAGCGTATACTTCCCCTGTATTATTTAACACTTCTGCTAGATGTGTCGTCTTCCCTCCAGGAGCCGCACAAGCATCTAATACTTTCATATGTTCTTCTAACTGAAGAGCATAGGCTACAATCATCGAGCTCTCATCTTGTATAGTTAAAAAACCTTTCTGAAAAGCAGTTGAACGAGCCATATTTCCTCTTAATATGTGCACAGCCTCTGGAATCATTTCACTTTTTTCTACCTGAAATCCTTCTTGACGCAGTAACTCGATTACTTCATCTCTCGTCGCCTTTGTTAAGTTTACCCTAGCCGTTTGAGTAGGAGCAATTAAATTGGTTTCACACATTGTTTTAGTCCGCTCTAAACCAAATTGGTCTGACCAGCGGCGCACAAGCCATTGCGGATGACTTGTTTCAATTGAAATTCTTTCAACCGGATCCTCAATAAGTTCTAAGGAAGGGACTCCTTTTCTCTGGATTGATCTTAATACACCGTTTACCATGCTTGCAATGCCTTTATGCCCACGCTTTTTCGCCATTTCGACTGCTTCATAAATAACAGCCCGGTCAGGAATTTTATCTAAAAATACGATTTGATATAATGAAAGCCGTAATATTTCCCTTACCCATGGTTCCACTTTTTTCTTCAAAAAAGGAGCAAGATAATAATCAAGGGTGTATTTTCTTTGTATAGTGCCATATGTTAACTCGGTCAACAGTCCGATATCCGGTCCTGTAATGGCGTTTTTCTCAATGGCCGAATGAAGCAATAAATTACTATAAGATTGGTGCTTTTCAACCGCCTCCAGGATGTCTAGAGCCACTTCACGAACCAACTTTTTTCTATTTTTCATCATTGTCCCCTAACTTTTTCCCAACTTCAACTTCTAAATTCGATCCTCTTAAATATTGTTCCGCTTTCATGCGTTTTTTCCCAGCAAGTTGAAGCTCTGTTACTTTGATTGACGTTTGATTCCCTGTTGAAACGATCAGCCCATCTTTTTCAATGGCGATAATTTCGCCTGGGGATGGATTTTCTTTTGCCACCATCTTTTCTCCCCACCAAATCTTCATTACCTTTCCATCAAGTGTCGTATAGGCCACTGGCCAAGGATGTAATCCACGAATATGATTATAGATTTCTTCCCCTGTTCTAGACCAATCGATCTTTTCTTCTTCCCGTTTGATGTTAAAAGCAAAAGTGGCCGCTTTTTCATCCTGCGGGGTCGGAGTCGTTTCCCCATTGATTAGTTTCGGCAATGTTTCAGATAGTAGTTTAGCGCCAGCTTCACTTAATTTATCATGTAAGATGCCAACATGATCTTGTTCTTCTATTGGCACTTCAATTTGACTAATCATATCGCCTGCATCTAATTTTTCAACCATGTACATAATCGTCACACCGGTTTTTTTCTTCCCTTGTAAAATGGCATAATGAATGGGAGCCCCCCCACGTAGTTCAGGTAAGAGTGAAGCATGGACATTAATGCAACCTAGTTTCGGCGAATCTAGTAAAGCTTTTGGCAAAATTTGACCATAAGCAGCTGTTACAATCAAGTCAGGCTTTAGATCAATGATTTGTTGCATTTCTTCTGAACCTTTCATTTTCTCCGGTTGTAAGACAGGAATATTCTGTTTCACTGCCTCTACTTTGACAGGTGGAGGTGTTAAGATTCTCTTCCTCCCTACTGGACGATCCGGTTGTGTGACCACTGCTTGGACTTCATAGCCGTCCTGAACTAACGTTTGCAAAATCGGAACGGAAAAATCCGGTGTACCCATAAAAACAATCTTGATCATACTTGTTCATACCTTTCTAGTTCTTTTTCATCCACATATTTTTCAACTTTTGAGATAAAAAGAATTCCTTGTAAATGATCGATTTCATGTTGAATGGCTCGAGCTAAGAAATCTTCCGCTTCTATAATAAAATAGCGTCCTTTCAAATCACGCGCCTTGACCTTTACATAAGAAAATCGCTTTACTTCGCCGTATACCCCTGGGAAACTAAGACACCCTTCTAATCCTAATTGTTCCCCTGATGATTCGATTATTTCTGGATTAATAAGCGGGATCATTCCGTGGTCATCCTCAATATCGACAATGGCCACTTGGAGATTTAACCCAATTTGCGGAGCTGCGAGTCCCACGCCATCCGCTTCGATCATCGTTTCATGCATATCCTTTATAAGCTTTTTTAAATTTCTATCAAAATCAAGCACCGGCTTGCATTTCGTCTCCAATATTTCTGCCGGATGCATGACGATAGGTAATTTCGCCAAACTAACTCCTCCTTTACACTCTTTACATCATCATATATGGATTCACATCAATCGCAACTTGTATATGTTTTTTGCCGGATGTAGCAAAATGTTCCATAACCTTCCTTAAAGTCTCATTTAGTTTTGGTTCACGTTTGTATTTTATCAAACATTGGTATCGATATCTATTATTGATCCGCGGGATTGGAGAAGCAACAGGACCAAGAATAATCGCTTTGTCTGATAAATGAGGGCGAATGAATTTTGTGATTTTTTCTGTAACAGAAGCAGCTGTCATCACCTCATCATGACTTACGGTAATAAGAGCTACATAATAAAAGGGTGGATACCCCCCAAGTTTTCTTACCATCATTTCTTTTTGGTAAAATCGGTCATAATCTTGTTCACCTGCAAGTTCAATACTGTAGTGTTCTGGAGTATAGGTCTGAATGACCACTTCACCAGGTAACTCATGCCTGCCTGCTCTGCCACTTACTTGGGTTAATAATTGGAATGTTTTTTCCGAGGATCGAAAGTCTGGAATATGTAGCGTTGTGTCCGCACTTAAGACGCCAACCAATGTAATATTAGGAAAATCGAGGCCTTTAGCAATCATTTGCGTTCCTAATAATATATCCGCTTTTCCATCACCAAATTGTTGTAACAATTTTTCGTGGGCCCCTTTTCTGCTTGTCGTATCTACATCCATGCGAATCACTCTTGCTTCAGGTAAAAGTTTCAGAAGTTCCTCTTCTACCTTTTGGGTTCCCGTCCCAAAATATCGGATATGTTCGCTTTGACATTCTGGGCATACGTTCGGGACTCTAGATTCGAAGCCACAATAATGGCATTTCATAGAGTGCGAGTAACGGTGAAAAGTTAAGGAAATATCACAATTCGGGCATTGAACAACATACCCACAGTCTCGGCACATCACAAAAGAGGAATGCCCTCGACGATTTAAAAGCAAAACCGTCTGTTCTTTCTTTTTTATGCGATCTTGAAGTTTCTCAAATAACTTCGTAGAAAACATTGAACGGTTCCCGGAACGTAACTCTTCACGCATATCGACAATCTCAACCGATGGTAATGCCTGATTATTCATTCTTTTTCTCAAAGTTAATAATGAAAAAACTTGCTTCTTCGCTCTTGCAAAACTTTCAAGTGAAGGGGTGGCACTCCCTAAAATAACTGGGCATTGGTAAAACTGACCTCTTTTGATCGCAACATCCCTTGCATGGTACCGAGGGTTTTCTTCCTGCTTATAGCTTGTCTCATGTTCTTCATCGATAATAATGATTCCTATATTTTCGAAAGGAGCGAAGATCGCTGAACGTGCACCAACGACAACCTTCACTTCTTTCCGTAAAATTTTCCGCCATTCATCGTATTTTTCTCCAACGGATAAACCACTATGAAGGGCTGCGACATCATTTCCAAACCTACTTTTAAAACGTCGAACCATTTGCGGTGTTAAGGAAATCTCAGGAACTAAAACAATCGCCTCTTTTCCTTGTTCCAGTACACGCTGAATCGACTGAAGATAAATTTCCGTCTTTCCACTCCCCGTTACCCCGTATAATAAGAATGTTTCATGTTGCTTTTTTTCAATGGCGTCTAAAATCGGTAAAATCGCATTGGTTTGTTCCTCTGTTAAAGGGAATGAAGTCGTTTTTTCAAAATGATGATGTTCATAAGGATCGCGATAGGACTCTACGTTTCGTTCAAATAAGTATTCTTTTTCTAGTAGAGACTTAATCGTTGAATCCCCGGCATCTGTCTCCTGCATTAATTGTTTCTTTATACATATGTCCGGACCATTATCGATAAAATATTGTAAAACACGTTTTTGTTTGGTGGAGTTCCCCATCAGTTGTTTTTCTGCCTGTATAAGTTCTTCTTTTGTTAAGGCCGTGCCAATCATTTTTACAGTTCGTTTTTTTCCTTTACTCTTCACTTTATATAAAAGCTCAAGTGCACCTGCTTCCACTTCTCGCTTTAATAATGTTAATAAATTGAGCTTTTCTCCTACATCCCAAGGAATTTCCCCTTTTTGATTGAAAATTTTCTTTAATTCAGGTTTTTCCAATACTTGTTGGTCTCGAGGAATAAAAACCTTTTCATATTTAGCTCTCATCGCAGCCGGAAGCATTGCCTGAAATGCTTGAATTTTAAAACATAAAGTCTTTTCAGTTAACCATTCTCCTAGTAGCAAAAGCTCTTGGTTTAAAACAGGAAGAATATCCATTGGTTCCACAATCGCTTTTAAAGAATCATAATCTGAATGATCTCTAATGTCCGTCACAAACCCTTGTACATTTCTCGGTCCAAATGGAACATTCACTCTCATCCCAGGCTGGATCATCCCACTCCATTTCTCAGGAATTAAATAATCATACTCTCGATCTGTATTCATCGCGGGAACGTCAACAACGACGGTCGCAATATTCATTTTGACCCTTCCTTTTTCAATATTTCTACCGCTTCCCTTAATATTTCATAAGCTACCTCTTTTTTCGAAAGAATTCCTAATTCCTTCTTTGACCCATCCTGTTTAAAAAAGGTAACGATATTGGTTTCTCCTCCAAAACCTGCCCCTTTCATTTTGATATTATTCGCGACAATCATATCGGCATTTTTGGATTTTAATTTTTTCATAGCATATTCACCGACATGGTCTGTTTCAGCCGCAAATCCAATTAAAATTTGATGTTGTTTTTTTTCACCTAATGTTTTTAAAATATCTTTTGTCCGTTCCATTTCAACAACCAAATCGCCGTCTTGTTTTTTCATTTTATGATCATAAGTTTGTTTGGGTCGGTAATCAGCAACTGCGGCACTTTTGATGACAATATCAGCTTGATCATATCGTTGCATGACAGCTTGATACATCTCTTCAGCACTCTGCACCTTTTGGATTTCGACTCCCTCTGGATGAGAAAGGGATACAGGCCCAGAAATTAAGGTGACATCCGCACCTAATTCGCGGGCTGCTTCTGCTAATGCATAACCCATTTTTCCTGTGGAATGATTGGTAAAAAAGCGAACAGCATCAATGGATTCCCTAGTTGGTCCAGCAGTAATGACTATTTTTTTTCCCTTTAAAGGTTTATTTATTGTACCCGAAAAATATTGATCCATGGTGGCGACGATTTTTTCCGGCTCTTCCAATCGGCCCTTCCCTACGTAACCACAGGCTAAATATCCTTCACTCGGCTCAATAAATTGATAACCGTAGGAAGTTAATTGCTCGATATTGCGCTTGACCGCTGGATGATCATACATATGGACATTCATTGCTGGTGCGATCCATACAGGAGCTTTTGTTGCGAGCATAGTCGTCGTAATCATGTCATCTGCAATTCCATTAGCAAGTTTCCCAATAATGTTGGCGGTTGCAGGAGCTAGCAAAATAAGATCAGGCCAATCAGCTAGATCGATATGGGCAATGACCTTTGAATCTTTCTCATCAAATGTATCAGTATATACATCATTTCTTGATAACGCTTGGAATGTTAAAGGTGTTACAAATTGCTGAGCAGAAGGTGTCATAAGTACTTTCACTTGTACGCCTGCTTGTGTAAGCTTACTCGTTAATGCCGCTGCTTTATAAACGGCAATACCTCCTGACACACATAATAAAATCTTCTTCCCCTTAAGCATGCATGAACCCCCATTTTTTAAACTTTTATTTCATTATGAAGCATTTCTTTGTTTTTTTCACTATATGACTTTTCTGATCGTTTCCGTTCATTCTGGAATTTTACGAACATCAATAGCAAAAAAATAACAACCTATGAAAGGTTGTTATACTTCATCTGAATAAACCGTACTAGCATCTTTCTCCTTCATTGTAAGTTTTTCTGCATAAATTTCTTCTAATGCGCGCCCTACATATTTATGAGAAACATAAGAATCTAATAATTCCTTCTCACTGCCATCTTGTAATCTTCGAGCTCTTTTTGCCGCTACACTAACAAGTGAATATTTCGAATCAATTTTTGTTAACAAAGAATCAATAGATGGATATAACATAATTTATTCTCCCTCCAGCATTTTATGATAACGATGTTGTACACGATTTAAACGACAATGCTCGGCTACAACAATCGCTTTAATTCGTTCACAAGCATGTTCTACTTGATCGTTTTCTACTACATAATCATACAAATTCATCATTTCAATTTCTTTCCGAGCTTTTTCCATTCTTCCCCTAATTAACTCATCGGATTCTGTCCCCCGATTCACAATGCGGCTATGTAATTCAGATAAACTTGGGGGAGCTAAGAAGATAAATAGCCCCTCAGGAAATTTTTCACGAACTTGTTTTGCTCCCTGAACTTCAATTTCAAGGAAAACATCTTTTCCTGATGCTAATGTTTGTTTCACATAATCAACAGGAGTACCATAATAATTCCCAACATACTCAGCATATTCTAATAACTTGTCTTGTGCAATGAGCTGTTCGAATTCTTCTTTCGTTTTAAAAAAATAATCTACTCCATCCACTTCTCCCTCACGAGGAAGTCTTGTCGTCATCGAAATAGAATATTCAAAGTTTATGTCAGGTTGAGAAAAAATTTCTTTTCGAACCGTCCCTTTCCCAACTCCTGAAGGCCCTGACAACACAATTAATAAACCTTCTTCTTTCATTATTATTTTCCCTGCCCCTCTTCTAATTCATCTTTTGATACAATTCGTTGTGCTACGGTTTCCGGCTGGACAGCTGAAAGAATAACATGATCACTATCCATCATGATCACCGCTCTTGTTCTTCTTCCATATGTAGCATCTATTAGTGTTCCCCGTTCACGCGCTTCTTGAACCAACCTCTTAATCGGCGCAGATTCAGGGCTCACGATCGAAATAATACGATTTGCAGAAACAATATTTCCAAATCCAATATTTATAAGCCTAATAGACATGAGGCACCCCCAATCAATATAATGTCTTGACTAAAAAAGAGAAAAAACACGCTTATTCGATATTCTGTATTTGTTCTCTCATTTTCTCAAGACATGTTTTCAAATCGACTACTTTCGTGGCAATTTCTGAGCTATTTGCTTTTGAACCGATCGTGTTCACTTCGCGATTCATTTCTTGGATCATAAAATCTAATCGACGTCCAATAGACTCATCTTTTTCAAGCGTATGAAGAAATTGACTGATATGACTTTCTAACCTTGTACATTCTTCATGAATATCTGATTTATCTGCAAAAATAGCCACTTCGGTTAAAATTCTACTTTGATCCTCGATCAAGTGATCTGTAAGCTCTTTAATCTTTTTTTCTAATCTCTCTCGATATTGTTCAACAACGACTGGGGAATGACTTTTTACTTGTTGTACGGTGGATTGGAATTGTTTCATAAGAAGGAGCAAATCTTTTTTCAATTCATTTCCCTCAGCTTTTCTCATATGTACCAGTTTTTTTACCGCTTCTTCGGCCGCTTCCAGTACTAATTGTTCTAACTCCTCATTCTCCTCTTCCAATTCCTCAATGGTAATCAGATCGGTACGAGCAAGAATATCCTTTAACTGAACATCATTGACGACATTCAGCTTACTGCTAATCTCTTCAACGATCTGATAATACTCTTGTATTAAATCCCAGTCAACATGTAGGGAATGATGAACAAGCCCGCCCCCTTCAATGGTGACAAAGACTTCCACACGCCCTCTTTTTATGTACTCATTTAACCTTTTTTTTATTTTATCTTCTATATTCATTAATTGTCTCGGCATTCGAATGTAGAATTCACTGAAACGATGATTCACCGTTTTCATTTCCACGGTAACCGCATGGTTGGAAGATTGCTTCTTATCCCTTCCAAAACCTGTCATACTCATAACCATATGCCGACCACTTCCTATCTCTCACAGCTTTTCCCTTTATAAAAGAGGAATAAAGTATTTTTTACTGATTTTATAAATCCTGCCCAATGCTTTACTAAAAATAAGCAAGATATCATTTCCAATAAAATAAAAGGTAATAGAGATTTCCCCTACTACCTTTTGGATTATATCATACTTTATTTCGTTTTTCTTGAAAAAAGTGACCCAGCCAACAAAAATGTCGGTAGAGCACTCAAACCAAAAATGAGAAGCCAATCTCTCGGTTCAATATATACTGTATGGAAAATTGGTTGTAAAGATGGGACATAGATGACCACAAACATTAAAATAAACGACGAAAGAACAGCCCAAACTAAATACATATTTCCAAATGGATTCCGTGAGAAAATACTTTTTTCACTTCGGCAATCAAAAACATGGATTAACTGTGCGAGTACTAGGGTGGCAAATGCAACGGTCTGTGCATATTCCAAATGATCTGGGTTTTGTTTGTACGTAATCATAAAGGCGATTAATGTGGTAATTCCAATGAGAAATCCACGAGAAATTACTTTCCATGCTAATCCCCTTGCAAATACTCCTTCTTTTGGATTTCTAGGCTTCCTTTTCATCACATTTTCCTCAGGGCGATCTAACCCTAGGGCCATAGCAGGAAGACCATCTGTTACTAAATTCACCCATAGAATTTGAATGGGCGCGAGCGGTAATGGAAGGGCAAGTAGCATAGCGAATAGCATGACCAAAATTTCTCCAACATTTGAAGCTAATAAATAACGAATAAATTTTCGGATATTTTCATAAATATTTCTACCTTCTTTAATAGCCGACTTAATGGTGGCAAAATTATCGTCCATTAAGACGAGCGATGATGCCTCTTTTGCCACATCTGTTCCAGTTACCCCCATCGCTACACCGATATCAGCCGCTTTAATAGCGGGGGCATCATTGACCCCATCCCCTGTCATTGCTACTACATGTCCTTTATTTTGAAGAGCTTTCACAATTTTCAACTTATGCTCAGGGGAGACGCGGGCAAATACCGATACATTCTCTACTACCTCCTCTAATTCTTCTAATGACATTTGATTTAAATCTTTGCCATCTAGAACTTGATCTTTTTTTCTTAAGATTCCAAGAGTAGAAGCAATCGCTTTCGCAGTGATAACGTGATCGCCGGTAATCATGATTGTTTTAATTCCTGCTTCACGACATTCCTTAACAGCTGTTTTCACTTCAGGACGAGGAGGGTCGATCATTCCTTGAAGGCCAATTAACGTTAAATCCTTTTCTATCTCCAAATCATCCTGGAGTGACTCACCTTGAGATAGAGGTTTAAAGGCAACGGCAATCGTTCTTAATGCATTAGCTGCCATCCCTTCTATTGCTGCTTGTACTTCTTGCTTGTATTCTGACGTAAACACTTCCGATCGTTTTTGCCAAAGTATCGCCGTGCTCTTTTCTGTTAAGACATCTGGTGCCCCTTTTGTAATCACAAATCTTTTGCCATGCGAATCTTTCACAATAATGGACATCATCTTTCTAGTTGAGTCAAATGGAAATTCCTTTTCAATTGTAAATTGCTTCCGTAATCCTTCCCGAGTTAAACCCGCTTTTAAAGCGGAGACTAATAAGGCCCCTTCAGTTGGATCCCCATTAATATAGAATTCATCTTCTTTCCTTTTTAGCTCTGCATGATTACATAGTAAACCGAATGTTAAAAGTTGATATAAACTTTTTTCGTCACTCGGGTGGACGACATTTTCCCCTGCATAAAATTGGCCGTTTGGATTGTAACCTGTTCCTGTTACTTTCCATGTATCGCCACCACTCCAAAGACTTGTCACCGTCATTTTATTTTGAGTCATCGTTCCTGTTTTATCCGAGCAAATGACAGAAGCACATCCTAATGTTTCGACAGCAGGTAACTTCCTTACAATCGCCCTTTTACGAATCATACGTTGTACGCCAAGCGATAAGGCGACCGTGACGATGGCAGGTAATCCTTCAGGAATGGCCGCAACAGCTAAAGACACGCCTGCAAGTAGCATTGTATATAAATCGTGGCCCTGCATCACTCCGATTGCAACCACTAATACCGTTAATAATAACGCACATATGATCAGGATTTTCCCTAATTGTTCTAACCGTCTTTGCAAAGGAGTCATCATCGTTTCAGCATTTTGGAGCATATCCGCAATTTGTCCCATTGCGGTGCTCATCCCAATAGCGGTGACAACCCCTACACCATTTCCCCTTGTAACGAGTGTCCCCATAAAGGCCATGTTTTCCAAATCCCCTAAGCTTACATGATCGACATGAATCGGATGATCAGTCTTTGTGACAGGTACTGACTCACCCGTTAAAGCAGATTCCTCGATTTCCAGATTCACCGATTCAATAATTCGAACATCTGCACCGATTCGATCCCCACTTTCAAACTTTAAAATATCCCCAACTGTTACTTCTTTTGACGGGATTTTTAGCCATTGCCCATCACGCAATACATTCACTTGTGGTGCAGACATTTCTTTTAAAGCTTGTAACGATTTTTCGGCTTTTCTCTCTTGAAAAAATCCTAAACAGCCATTGATGACGACAATCGAGATGATGGCAATGGCATCGATATACTCACCCATTAATCCAGAAATAAAGGTCGCAGCTAAAAGAACCAATACCATGAAATCTTTAAACTGTTGGAAAAAAAGTAATATTGCGGATTGTTTTTTCCCTTCTTCAAGCTGATTGAATCCAAACTTTTTCCTTTTCTTTTCGACCTCTTGACTTGATAGACCTGTTTGGAAATTCGTTTTTAAATGATCTTCTACATCTCTTTTGTTCATCTCATGGAACTTCATTCCACCATCACACCCTCCCTAAGAAAAACACTAGCACCTTGATGTTTAAAAATTGGTACCAGACGGATTCGCAAAAAAATGATGTTTTCCGCCAATCTTTTGGAAAACAAAGTTGTCCCTTCATAGCAAGATTATTCAGTCTCAGTGTAAAAAATGATATGATTTACAATAGTCATGAAAAAACTTTAAAATGATCTTGAAAATAGCTACAGTTGTCAAAATATTAAAAGATGCTTCTTGGCTACCATTGGAACCATTAACTTATTTTTCCTTTACAGTAAGGCAAATGGATTAGTGGGTCAATGGACAAAATACGACAAATTCTTAGAAAAGGATGACGATCATATGTCATTTGATGGTTTATTTACGAAAGCAATGGTTTTCGAATTAAAAAATTTACTGCAAGGTGGAAGAATTAATAAAATTCATCACCCTTTTAAAAATGAAATTGTTTTAAACATCCGATCTCAAGGAAAAAATCATAAACTGCTTCTTTCTGCACATCCAAGCTATGCTCGCATTCAAATTACGAATGAAGCCTACGAAAATCCAAAAGAGCCTTCTATGTTCTGTATGATGATGAGAAAGCATTTAGAGGGAGCAATTATGGAGGACATTCAACAAATTGATTTAGATCGAATTGTCATTTTTCATTTAAAGGGGAAAAATGAGATCGGTGATATTTCATATAAACAGTTAATCATCGAGATCATGGGAAGACATAGCAATATTATTTTAATAGATAAAGAAAAAGCAATGATCTTGGATAGTATTAAACATATACCTGCTGCAGTGAATAGTTTTCGTACCATTTTACCTGGGCAAAAATATGTTTTCCCACCAGCGCAAAATAAAGCAAATCCTTTAGAGGCAACGGAAGACGAAATCAAGAAAAACATTGATTTTAATAATGGAAAATTAGATCGGCAACTTGTGAACAGATTTTCCGGTTTATCTCCTTTATTCGCGAAAGAGATTGTTCATAGAAGTGGTCTCGCCAATCAGGAAACATTACCGAAAGCCTTTCTTCAGGCCATTCAGCCTTTTAAAAGGCAGCAATTCAATCCCACGATTGTAGATACAGGCACAAAAGAAGTATTTTATATTAGTGAAATAGCCCATTTAAATGGTGAAAAGAGATCATTTCATTCTATCAATGAAATGTTAGACCGGTTTTATTTTGGAAAAGCAGAAAGAGATCGAGTAAAACAGCAAGCACATGATTTAGAACGTCTCATAAAAAATGAGCTGGAAAAAAATCAATCAAAATTAAAGAAACTAAGAAAAACGTTAGAAGAGGCTAAAAATGCAGATCATTTCAAATTAAGTGGAGAATTATTGACCGCAAACCTTTACGCTGTAAAAAAAGGAATGGAAGCGATCGAGGTGGTCAATTATTACGATGAGAATGGTGCAATAATGACAATTCCATTAAATCCACAAAAAACACCATCGGAAAATGCCCAAATTTATTTTTCAAAATATCAAAAGGCAAAGAATGCCCAAGGAATTGTTCAGCAACAAATCGAAAAAACTCATGAAGAAATCGACTATTTCGATCATATCCTTCAACAATTGGAATCAGCCTCTCCTAAGGACATCGAAGAAATTCGTGAAGAGTTAGCTGAAGAAGGGTATATAAAAATAAAGGTACAAAAAAGACGAAAAAAACCAAATGATAAACCCGTTCTTGAAACCTATTTATCAAGTGATGGAACTCTTATTTTTGTTGGGAAAAATAATAAACAAAACGATTATTTAACGAATAAATTTGCCCGGCGTGATGAAATATGGCTTCATACGAAAGATATACCTGGGAGTCATGTTGTCATTCGAAATGAAGACCCGACAGAACAAACGATACTGGAAGCCGCGAATTTGGCCGCTTATTTTAGTAAAGCAAAACATTCTAGTTCTGTGCCAGTAGACTTTACTAAAGTCCGACATGTTAAAAAACCAAGTGGATCAAAGCCTGGGTTTGTGATCTATGAAAATCAACAAACCATATATGTTACTCCAAATCCGGATACTGTTATACAAATGAAACATGAATAACTGTAACAAAAAATAGGAAGGGAGCATCCCCTTCCTTATTTTTTACAGATGAAATTGTTTTGCATCAACTCCATCTTATGTATTATGCTAACCATTCCTCAGGATTTTCACGCCATTTTCTCAATGTTTGTAAGTCTTCTTCTTGGACATAACCTTTTTCTAAGGCAACTTCAATTAGGGTAGAATAATCGCTTAAACTATAGGCTTGAACCTTTTCTTCATCTAACTGTTTTTTCCCTTTGTCTAGTTCATAAGTGAAGATCGATACAATTCCCAATACTTCACAATTTACTTCACGAAGAGCCTTAACAGCCGTAATGGCACTACCACCCGTTGAAATTAAATCCTCCACAACGACAACCTTTGTTCCAGCCGTTGCTTTTCCTTCAATTTGATTTCCTTTTCCATGTCCTTTTGCCTTAGAGCGAACATAACACATCGGTAAGTTTAGTTGATCACTGACCCAAGCCGCATGCGGGATTCCAGCTGTTGCGGTTCCTGCAATCAATTCAGCATCGGGAAAATGATCTTTAATTAGGTCTGTTAAACCAGTAGCTATTCTTTGTCTAACTTCTGGATAAGATAATGTTAAACGATTATCACAATAGATAGGTGATTTAATTCCTGATGACCAAGTAAAAGGGGAATTAGGTCGTAAAAACACCGCTTTTATTTCTAATAATTGTTCAGCTATTTCTTTTTTTAACATCATTCTACTCCTCCCCATAATTGTTTAACCTTCTCATACGCTGCTAATGGATCCGCTACTTTTGTAATCGATCTTCCTACCACAATCATACTAGACCCTAATTTCTTCGCCGTTTGAGGATCCGCAATTCTTTTTTGATCATGTATTTCATCCTCTTTCATCCGAATACCTGGTGTCACCTTTAAAAATTGTGATCCGCATTCTTGAGAAATTTGATTGGCCTCATGAACCGAGCAGACGACCCCATCACACCCCGCTTGTTTTGATAACTTAGCATAGTGTAAAACAGATTGTTCTAAACTTGTGGAAATTAATTGTTCGGTTTTCATTTGCTCCTCTGTAGTGGAAGTCAATTGTGTGACGGCTAAAAGAATTGGGCGTTTCCCGTTCGTTGTCCCTTGTTCCAATCCATCTCTGGCAGACTCCATCATTACAGTTCCGCCCGCAGCATGTACGTTAATCATATCGACTCCAAGGGATGCGAGTCCTTTCATTGAGCTCTTGACCGTATTTGGAATATCATGAAGCTTTAAGTCTAGAAAAATTCGGTGATTTTGCTCTTTTATTTTCTCAATAATGACCGGTCCGTTTTGCAAATAAAGTTCCATTCCGACCTTAACGAAAAGAGACTGTCCTTTGAATGGTTGTAGAAACTCTTTCGTTTTTTCCCAAGTTGGAAAATCAAGAGCAATAATGGGTTCTCGTTCCATGATCCTTCCAGCTCCTTCCTGTTAATTCGCTGATATGTGATACACCCATATTCGTTAAATACTCATCCAGTTCTTCAATCAATGTCGGGCAAATATATGGATCCGAAAAATTCGCCGTCCCGACAGCCACCGCACTAGCGCCCGCATAGAAAAACTCAATAATATCCTCTACCGTCGTAATGCCACCCATTCCAATAATCGGAATATTGACATTTTGGCTTACTTCGTGAATCATTCGGATGGCTACTGGTTTAATGGCTGGACCAGATAATCCCCCTGTTCCATTCGCAATAATCGGTTTCCCTGATTTTATATCAATTCTCATACCCAATAATGTATTAATCATTGTTAAGCCATCTGCCCCGCCATCTTCAACTGCTTTTGCGACATCTAAAATGTTTGTTACATTAGGAGAAAGTTTCACATACACAGGAACCGATGAAACATCCTTTACTTTTTTCGTTAATTCCTTTGCAACATTAGGATTTGTTCCAAACGCAATTCCTCCTGTTTTAACATTCGGACAGGAAATATTAAGTTCCAATGCTTTGACGTTTTCTACGGTTGAAATGTACTTCGCAACTCGGACATAATCTTCAATTTGTGAACCCGCCACATTGGCAATAATCGGCACATCAAATTGAGAAAGCCAAGGAAGTTCTTTTTCCATCACTTGCTCTAGACCTGGATTTTGTAAACCGATCGCATTTAACATTCCTGCCGGTGTCTCTGCTACACGAGGAGTTGGATTTCCAAATCGAGGTTCCTCAGTTGTCGCTTTAATCATCATCGCACCTAATATATTTAAATCGTATAATTGACTGAATTCCCGTCCAAATCCGAAGCAACCAGAAGCTGGCATGACGGGGTTTTTTAATTGTAAACCAGGTAAATCAACTTGTAATCTGCTCACAATACAACCTCCCCAATCGGAAACACAGGACCATCACTGCATACTTTTCGATAACTTGTCCCAGTAGGATCTTCTTTCAAATGGCAAACACAGGCAAAACACGCGCCGATGCCACATCCCATTCTCTGTTCCAATGAGATAAAACCCTTGTCAGTGATATGAATGGATTCCAGTGCTTTTAGCATTGGAATCGGACCACAGGCATATAAAACATTTCCTTTGATTTGATATTGCGAAATGGCATCTGTGACAAATCCTTTTGTACCAAGTGAACCGTCAACCGTTGCCACATACGTTTCCCCTAATTCAGAAAATTGATCCACATAAAAGGCCGTTTCTTTATCTTGAAAACCAAGAACATGTATGACTTTTACGCCGTTTTCAACAAGTCTTTGGGATAGCTCATATAATGGAGGAACACCGATTCCACCCCCAACAAGAATAGCTGTTTCACCAGATGATGTGGCTTCAACAGGAAATCCATTTCCTAGTGGGCCTAAAACATCCACTTTGTCGCCAACTTTTTTCTTTGAAAGAATTTTTGTTCCTTCTCCATCCGCTCGATAAATCATTGTAAATTCATTTGCTTGTTGATTGATATTAGCAATGCTGATCGGACGTCTAAGAAGTGGGGTGATTTGTTCGCTTACTTTAAGATGAACGAACCGACCTGGTTCGTTCATCTCTCTCACAAGTTCTCCTGACAATGTTAATTCATATATATTTTTGGCTATTGCATTATGGGAAACAACGGACATCCATTGCTTTTTCATTACAATACCACCATTTCTTCATTGTGTAATTTAGATTTAGGCATCGGTTCGCTTGAAAAAATCATAGATTCAAGTACTCGTAAAATCGCTTCAGCTGTATCTAAAGAAGTCATACATGGGATTCCATTTTCAACAGCTTCTCTTCGAATGCGGAAACCATCTCTTTCAGGCTGCTTTCCTTTTGTAAGGGTATTGATCACTAGCTGTGCTTTGCCTGAACGAATGACATCCAATAAATCCGGACCTTCCGAACCAATTTTATCTACCGTTTCTACTTCAACACCAGCGTCTTTGAACACTTGAGCCGTTCCACTTGTTGCCAATATATTGTAACCGATGAGATCAAAACGCTTGGCGAGACTCAATGCTTCCTCTTTATCCTTATCCGCAACCGTCATTAAAACAGAACCTTTTTGGTGAATGGTAATTCCAGATGCGACGAGACCTTTGTATAGCGCTTTTTCTAATGTATAATCTTTCCCCATCACTTCACCTGTTGATTTCATTTCTGGTCCTAACGTGATGTCAACGCGGCGTAATTTAGCAAATGAGAACACAGGAACTTTTACAAACACACCTGGTTTTTCATCGACAAGTCCTGTTGTATAGCCAAGTTCTTTCAATGATGTGCCCAAGATCGCTTTTGTCGCTAATTTGGCCATTGGTACGTTTGTAATTTTACTCAAGAATGGAACCGTACGGCTTGAGCGCGGATTGACTTCAATAACGTACACTTCATTGTTTGAAACGACATATTGAATATTAAGTAGTCCAATGATTTCTAAACCCTTGGCTAGTTTAATTGTATAGTCAACAATTTTGTCTTTTATTTCTTTTGTTAAATGTTGTGGTGGGTAGACCGCAATGGAGTCCCCAGAGTGAACACCCGCTCTTTCAATATGTTCCATAATCCCTGGGATCACAACGTTTTTACCATCACTGATCGCGTCCACTTCAATTTCTTTCCCTGTCAAATAACGGTCAATTAACACAGGATGTTCAGGATTAATATTTACCGCCGTTTGCATATAAAGTAGAAGTTCCTCTTCTTTATAAACGATTTCCATCGCACGTCCCCCAAGAACGTAGGACGGTCTTACGAGAACAGGGTAACCGATCTTATTAGCAATTTCCACTGCCCCTTCTACAGAGAAAGCGGTTCTTCCTAAAGGCTGAGGGATTTGTAATTTTTCTAAAGCTTGTTCGAACTTATCACGGTCCTCTGCGCGGTCTAATGCTTCTAATGATGTTCCTAAAATTTTTACACCATGTTCCACTAATTTTGCAGCTAAATTGATGGCCGTTTGTCCCCCAAATTGGACGACTACCCCTTCTGGTTTCTCTAAATCAATGATATGCATTACATCTTCAATCGTTAATGGTTCAAAATATAATTTATCTGAGATACTGAAGTCAGTCGAAACGGTTTCAGGGTTATTATTAATGATGATGGCCTCATATCCCGCTTCCTTAATGGCCCAAACAGAATGAACCGTTGCATAATCAAATTCTACCCCTTGACCAATACGAATTGGCCCGGAACCGAGTACAACTACACTTTTGCGATCTGTTACAACCGATTCATTTTCTTCTTCATAAGTTCCGTAATAATATGGTGTTGCCGATTCAAATTCAGCTGCACAAGTATCTACCATTTTATAGACAGGAATGATGTTTTGTTGTTTTCTCCAATCATATACTTCTTTTTCTGTTGTGTTCCAAAGAGTAGCGATTGTACGATCAGCAAAGCCCCATTCTTTTGCTTTTCTAGCCACTTCCTGATCAAATGGATGTGCCTTCACCTCTTTTTCGAAGTTAACAATCCCTTTAAATTTATTTAAGAAGAATAAGTCAATTTGACTCCATTCATGGATCGTCTCAATTGTAATTCCTCTGCGAAGTGCTTCTCCGATATAAAATAATCGTTCATCTCCTGCTTTTCGGATGCGTTTTTCGATATGTTGATTCGAGAGTTGTTCGCCATTTTTTAAATTCAAATGGTATACATCACTTTCGAGTGAGCGGACGGCTTTTAAAATCGATTCTTCAAATGTACGACCGATCGCCATAACCTCACCGGTTGCCTTCATCTGTGTTCCTAAATGTCTATTGGCTGATTCGAATTTATCGAATGGCCAGCGTGGAATTTTGGTAACGATATAATCAAGTGTTGGTTCAAAGCATGCATATGTTCTCCCAGTTACAGGGTTTTTAATTTCATCCAATGTTAATCCAACAGCGATTTTTGCTGCTAATTTTGCGATCGGGTAACCTGTCGCTTTCGATGCGAGTGCCGATGATCTACTAACACGTGGGTTCACTTCAATGATGTAATAGTTGAAGCTGTATGGATCAAGTGCTAATTGGACATTACATCCACCTTCGATTCCTAAAGCACGAATAATTTTTAAGGAAACATTTCGAAGCAATTGATATTCGCGATCACTTAATGTTTGACTCGGTGCAACAACGATTGAATCCCCTGTATGAATTCCTACCGGATCAATGTTTTCCATATTACAAACTACGATGGCATTATCATTGCTATCACGCATTACTTCATATTCGATTTCCTTGTATCCTGCAATACTCTTTTCAAGTAAGCATTGGTTTACTGGGCTATTCTTTAAGCCACTTGATACAATCTCGATTAAATCTTCTTCATTTTCACAAATTCCTCCACCAGTTCCGCCTAGTGTATAGGCAGGTCGAACAATGATCGGGTACCCGATTCTTTCAACAAATTTATACGCTTCTTCAAGTGAATGGACAATGTCACTTTCAGGAACAGGTTCTCCTAACTCATTCATTAAGTTTCTAAATAAGTCACGATCTTCTGCTTTTTCGATGGCTGAAAGTTCTGTTCCTAATATTTTCACTCCATACTCTTTTAATACTCCAGCGTTTGCAAGTTTAACAGCCATATTCAGTCCCGTTTGCCCGCCCAATGTTGGTAAAATCGCATCAGGACGCTCTTTTTGAATAATACGACTGACAAAATCTAACGTAATAGGTTCGATATAGACTTTATCGGCAATTTCTGTATCCGTCATGATCGTAGCAGGGTTAGAGTTCACTAAGATGACACGATACCCTTCTTCTTTCAGTGCGAGACAGGCTTGAGTTCCTGCATAATCGAACTCGGCTGCTTGTCCAATGATAATAGGACCTGATCCAATAACTAATATGCTTTCGATATCTGTACGTTTAGGCATGATGAATCTCCTTTCGAGTAGCACTATGTTTTTTCATTAATTCAATAAAGCGATCAAATAATGGATTATCATCCTCTGGACCAGGAGATGCCTCTGGATGGTACTGAACAGTAAATGCAGGAAATTCTTTATGTTTCAGCCCTTCAATTGTACCGTCATTTAATGCGACATGAGTCACTTCTAACTTCGTATTTTTAAGAGAATCTTCATCCACCGCGTATCCGTGGTTTTGTGAAGTTAAAGCTGTTTTCCCTGTTTCTAAATCTTTCACAGGATGATTGGATCCACGATGTCCAAATTTTAATTGGAAGGTTTCAGCTCCACTTGCTAAGGCAAATAATTGATGACCCAAGCAAATTCCAAATATTGGTACCTTTCCGATCAATGTTTTAAGAGTGTCGATTGCTTCAGGTACATGTTTCGGGTTACCAGGTCCATTTGATAACATAACACCGTCTGGATTTAGTTGAATGATTTCATCGGCTGTCGTGTTATAAGGGACAACAATGACATCACAATCTCTTTTATTTAACTCGCGCAATATTCCGTGTTTCATTCCAAAGTCTATCAAAACAACGCGGAATCCACGTCCTGGACTTGGGTATGCAGATTTTGTTGACACTTGTTTGACTTGGTCTTTCTGTAATGGAGTGTTTTTTAATTTTTCAATGACATCTTGGACATTTACGTCTGCAGAAACAATGGCTCCTTTTAATGTTCCATATTGACGAATGATTCTCGTTAATTTTCTCGTATCTATCCCTGCAATTCCGGGAATATCCCGCATTTTTAAATATTCATCAATGGACATTTCACTTCTCCAATTGGAAGGGAACTGTGCTTGTTCTTTTACAATTAAACCTTTTACAGCTGGATGAATCGTTTCAAAATCATCACGATTAATCCCGTAGTTTCCAATTAACGGATAAGTAAAGGTAATAATTTGACCACAATAAGAAGGATCTGATAGCACTTCTTGATATCCTGTCATTCCTGTTGTAAAGACGACTTCGCCACTCGTTTCTTTATCACTTCCAAAGCCTTTTCCCACAAAGATTGTTCCGTCTTCTAATACGAGTTGTTTGTTCATGCGTTAACCATTCCTTCCTGCCAAATAAGTTTCCCATCTACAAATGTCGCCACTGGCCAACCTTTACACTTCCAACCTTTAAATGGAGTATTTTTTCCCTTTGATGCGAATTGTTGCGGATCAATTTCTTTTTCTTCCTTTAGATTGATGACGGCAATATCTGCTAATTGTCCGACTTCTAATCTTCCATATGGCAATTGAAAGGTTTCTACGGGATGAATCGTTAACCAATCAACCAATTGCTTTAATGACATTAGACCTTTTTCGACAAAATTTGTATACAATAGCGGAAAGGCTGTCTCAAGCCCTACGATTCCGAATGGGGCTGTTTTCATGCCTACTGCTTTTTCCTCCTCTGTATGTGGAGCATGGTCTGTTGCGATAAAATCAATCGTCCCATCCATTAAGCCTTCAATTAATGCTTCGCGATCCTCTCGGCTTCGCAATGGTGGATTCATTTTAAAATTCGTATCTAAACCAGGAATATCCTCTTCACAAAGCAATAAATGATGAGGAGTTACTTCTGCGCTTACTCGAATTCCTGCTTTCTTAGCATCACGGACTGCTCGTACAGATTCCTTCGTACTAATATGGCAAACGTGGTAATGGCAACCGGCAGCTTCTGCTAACAGAACATCTCTGGAAATATGTACTGCTTCACATATAGATGGAATTCCCGGAATATTATGCTTTTTGGCAAATTCTCCATCATGCACGGCTCCGCCATAAATGAGCGTATTTTCTTCACAATGAGCTACAATCGATCCATTGATAGCAGCGGCTTGTTTCATCGCTTCAAACATCATCCCTGCATTCTGTACACCTACACCATCATCTGTGAAGGCAAAGGCACCTTCTTGCTTTAATTCTGCAAAATTGGTTAACTCTTTTCCGGCTTCTCTAATCGTGATCGATGCATATGGAAGTACCCTTACATGTGCTGTTTCCTTGATACGTTGTTGCAAATCTCTTACATGTTCCACAGTGTCTGGTACTGGTCTTGTATTCGGCATTGCAGCAATCGTTGTAAATCCACCTCTTGCCGCTGCCATCGTGCCTGTTTCGATCGTTTCTTTTCTTTCACCGCCTGGTTCACGTAGATGGACATGAAGATCCACAAAGCCGGGAGTAATAAGATGTCCATTTGCCTGAAAGATTTTTTCTTCAGAAACTGGTTCTAAATTTTCTCCGATTTCAACAATCTTCTGATCCTGAATTCTTATATCTTTCTTTACTAGTCCACCTGTGTTAGATAGAATACTTCCGTCTTTTATAAGCCAATTCATTTGCCATTCTCCCTTCTAAGACTTCTTTTAATACAGCCATTCGAATATATACACCATTTTCCATTTGCTTAAAGATTCTTGATCTTTCACATTCTACAAGTTCATCTGCAATTTCAACACCACGATTCACTGGTGCAGGGTGCATGATAATACTGTTTTCTTTCATTCTTTTTTCCCGTTCCACTGTCAATCCATATGATTGATGATATTCTTCCTTCGACATCGCGCTTTCACTGTTATGGCGTTCATGTTGAATTCTCAAGAGCATGAGCACATCCACCTCAGGAATGAGATCATCGAAAGGTAGATAATCCCCTGACTGTACATATTCTTCCTCAAACCATTCAGAAGGTCCAGAAAATTTTACTTCAGCCCCTAATTTTTTTAAAGCATCCGCATTTGAATGGGCAACTCGGCTATGGCGAACATCTCCGACAATACCAATTTTCAGCCCTTCAAATTGGCCAAATTGTTGATGAATCGTAAATAAGTCAAGTAAACATTGGGTTGGATGTTGTCCACACCCATCTCCTGCATTGATGACAGGAATATTCACATTATTGACAAGCTCATGATAATATTCATCTGCATCATGGCGGATGACCACAGCATTAATTCCAATCGATTCTAACGTGCGGACCGTATCATATAATGTTTCACCTTTCAAAACACTTGATCTGCCAGCCTCGAAAGGTACAACATCTAATCCTAATTTTCTCTCAGCTACTTCAAAACTCGTTTTCGTTCTAGTACTTGGCTCAAAAAAAAGATTGGCCACAAATGTTTGTTGACTTGGAAACCATTTTTCACCAAGTGTGAATTTTCTAGCTTGTTTTAAAATTGACAGAATCTCATCTTTACTTAAATCTTTCATTGAAACGACATTTCTTAACATGAGAATCTCTCCTTTTTCCATTTTTCGTCTATCTACACTTTTTACTATTTTACTTTTGTCCATCCAACAACCATTAAGATTCGCGAAAATTTGGATAAAAAAACACCTTGACCATCAACCGTTCCAAGGTGTTTAGCAAACTTCTTTTGCTTTTTTCCTACACCCTTGAACGTCTCACTGTACTTTCTTAAAAGGTGAATCTTTATTTTTTTATATAGGGCTCCGTTTAAACTTGGCAATTGATTCCTGCTGCAGGCGCCCTTTTCTTACCATTAACCGCGGTCTTACAAAAAAACCTCTTTGTTTTCTCAAAGAGGGTACACTGGGTCAGTCACTCTATTACTCGAGCGCTCCCCTTGTTCCCCTTTGTTAGCCTCTCGGACTACAATTAAAGGGTTATTTATTTATCGTAAATACTTACTTGATCCAATTGATCGACTTCCTCTAACTCCACGACAATTTTTTCTCCTCTTGAAGTGGGAATATTCTTTCCAACATAATCAGCCCGAATTGGAAGTTCTCGATGTCCTCGATCTACAAGAACGGCTAACTGAATAAGTGAGGGTCTACCGAAATCCATCAATGCATCCAATGCTGCTCGAACAGTCCGACCTGTAAATAATACATCGTCAACGAGAATGACCGTTTGATTCGTAATATCTGTTGGAACTTGGGAACCTTTTACTTCTGGTTCATTCGTTTCACCTTTTATCGTTAAATCATCACGATATAAGGTAATATCGATTTCACCAACTGGAACTTCCTCACCTTCAATTTGCTGGATTCGTTCAGCTAGTCTTTTTGCCAAATAAATTCCTCTCGTGCGAATACCGACAATCACACAATTTTCAATTCCTTTATTTCGTTCAATGATTTCATGGGCAATTCTCGTCAATGCTCGCCTTATGGCTGGCTGGTCGAGTACAATTGCTTTTTGCATTCATCCTTCACCTCTTTCCTTTATAGGAAACGGTCCTATGTAACAAAAAATCCTCTCACCAATTTGGCGAGAGGGAAAATTTACACAGCTAGCGCGTAAATGATTAGATTAAGGCGTCCTTAATCTTTCCGTTTCCTTCTCAGCCTCTCTGGACTGTATTAAAGGCTCTTATTGAACTGTTATTATCTTAATGTTTATTGAGAAATTTGTCAATGAGATTGTCGTAAAAAATCTAAAACCTTTGTAAACTCATTGGGTAATGGCGCTTCGAACTCTAGATACTCTTCTGTTCGTGGATGTTTAAATCCGATGATTCCGGCATGTAACAATTGTCCGTCAGTTTGTAATGTTTTTCTCGGACCATACTTAGGATCCCCTGCTAATGGAAATCCAATATATTTCATATGCACACGAATTTGATGGGTTCTACCAGTTTCAAGTTTACATTCAACCCATGTAAAAGAAGAGAATCGTTCTAATACATGAAAATGGGTCACAGCATGTTTTCCATTATCCACAACAGCCATGCTTTGGCGATCTTTAGGATCACGTCCAATAGGTGCATCAATGGTGCCTGCATCATGAGAAATATTTCCGTGAACAATGGCCTGATATTTCCGTGTAACCGTTCTGTCTACCAATTGCTGAACTAATTTTTCATGTGCAAAATCATTTTTTGCAATCATTAACAAACCTGACGTATCTTTATCAATTCGGTGCACAATCCCCGGTCTTAAAATTCCATTCAAGGTGGATAAATGATCACTATAGGCCATTAAACCATTGACTAATGTTCCACTGGAATGACCAGGTGCTGGATGAACAACCATCCCTTTAGGTTTATTGACAACTAATACATCCTTATCTTCATAATAAATATCAAGATCCATTTCTTCCGGCTCGATATGTATTGGTTCAGGTTCTGGTGTCGTAATCGTGACACGATCATCTGTGGAGCATTTATAATTTGGTTTGACCGTTTGTCCGTTTACTTTAATAAATCCTAATTTAATCCATTCTTGCACTTGACTTCTTGACCATTCCCTATTTAGACTTGAAACCAATTTATCAATCCGTTGATTTTGTTGCTGTTCAGGAATGATGTGTTCGACTATTTCCATTTGCTTTCTCCTTTTCTTCCCGATCTTCTTTAAACATGGCGACCATTAGTAACACGACACCAATCGTTAATGCAGAATCAGCAATATTGAAGATTGGAAAGTCATAACTAAAAATGTACGTATTAATAAAGTCCACTACTTCTTGACGAAATACCCGGTCGATAAAATTCCCCAAAGCTCCACCTAATAAAAAGGCTAAACTTATTTTCATTAGTGGCTTATCTTTCGCATAATGGTTCATGTAATAAATAATTCCGATCATAACGATTACAGTAATAATATAAAACAACCACATTTGACCCTCTAACATTCCCCACGCCGCCCCACGATTTCGATGGGATGTAATGTAAAAAAAGTTAGGGATGATTTCGATTTGCTCCCCAATGTTCATTTTTTGAACGATAAGCCATTTAGTCCATTGATCTAAGAGTAGAACAAATAAGGCAATAATATAGTACACAAAGGAAACCTCCATTTAAATCTTAATAAAAAATGATTTCCTCTGCATTTTATCATAAAATTTTTTCCAGCTACAATGATTTCGGATGAATACTAAAAGATTCCTTGATGCCAAAAAAGAATTTACCACAAAATATCGGACCTTTAAGGCAGTGATCATCCACACCTATCTTCTTATATTCCAACATTTTGAGGAGGAGGTTTTACTGCCCGTTAAGGTGGGATAAATCTAAGATGTCCTCTTTTCCTTAATAAAAACTCTTCCTTCCATAATGTTGAATACACTGATCCCAATCGTCCAATGTTTGAATTGTAGGGAGTTGTTCTACCCATTCATATGGAATTGGTTGACCGCTATTTTCACAAAAACCATAATGCCCATTTTTTATTTTTTGAAGTGCCCTTTTAATATCTAATTTTTCTTGGTCAATATATACTTGAATTTCTTCCCGATTTGAGGTGACATCTGATAGTTCTTCATACATTTCTTGCAACTGATTGTAAATCTGTTCGAATTTTTGTTCCATCATCATCCCTCCATATCATTATTATCCCTAAGAATAGAGAGGACTTACGATGAAAGAAAAAGAAGCTTTGGATAATATTATCCAAAGCTTCTTTTTTTAATTACTGATTCTTTTTAACAAAATCTTTATTCAAAGCTGTTTTCAAATAAGCTAGATTATTGGCAAGTATAATGCGTCTCGATTACTTCAGCACAACGAGGACATAAAGTTGGATGATTTTCATTCTGACCGACATCTGGTGTTACAATCCAACAACGCTCACATGTTTCACCTTCTGCCTTTTCAATCACGATAGACGCATGTTCTAACGCTAAGGCTTCTTTCGGTGCAACTTCTAAATCTCCAGCCACTTCTAAGTTCGAAACGATAAATAATTGTTTCAAATCTTCTTTAATGGAGTCAAGAAGAGACTTCATTTCCTCATTCACATATAAGATGACTTTTGCGTTTAAGGATTTTCCGATGACTTTGTTATTTCTAGCTTCTTCAAGTGCCTTTAGAACATCATCCCGCAATGCCAAAAATTGATTCCATTTTTCTTCTAGTTGTTGAGCATTTGGTAATTCCTTATATGTCGGCATATCTGTTAGCTGAACACTTTCTTCTTGAACACCCGGGATGAATTGCCATACTTCATCAGTCGTGTGAGAAAGAATTGGTGACAATAATTTCGCTAAAGATACTAAGCATTCATATAAAACGGTTTGAATCGCTCGACGATCTTCATGATTAACAGGTTCAATATAAAGAATATCT
Organism: Oikeobacillus pervagus; assembly: GCF_030813365.1. NCBI lineage: Bacteria > Bacillati > Bacillota > Bacilli > Caryophanales > Bacillaceae > Oikeobacillus > Oikeobacillus pervagus. The sequence goes on along the minus strand of NZ_JAUSUC010000014.1, from coordinate 8,046 downwards.
TTGGCAAAATCTAAATAGAAAGAACTTAAATCGACTGTACAGAAATTATTGATCGCATGATAGATGGCAGCATACTCAAAATGTTCATATGAATGATGAACTTCTTTAATCAAATGATTTAATTTCACTAACATGAATTGATCCACTTCGCGAAGTTCTTCATATGCTACAGCATTTTCTTTCGGATCAAAATCAGCAAGGTTTCCGAGTAAGAAGCGGAATGTATTACGAATTTTTCTATATACTTCAGCAACCTGTTTTAAAATCGCATCAGAAACCCGCACATCTGCTTGATAATCAACAGAAGCCACCCATAGACGTAGAATATCTGCCCCTAATTGATTCATCACTTTAGCTGGTACAACGACATTTCCTAATGATTTACTCATCTTGCGGCCTTCCCCATCAAGTGCAAATCCATGGCTTAATACTCCTTTATATGGAGCTTTCCCTGTAACCGCAACAGCCGTTGATAAAGAGGAATTAAACCATCCACGGTATTGATCTGAACCTTCTAAATATAAATCAGCTGGACGTTGGAGCTCTTCACGTTCAACTAGGACAGCTTGATGAGAAGAACCTGAATCAAACCACACATCCATAATGTCCATCTCTTTTGTAAATTCGCCATTCGGGCTTCCTGGATGAGTAAATCCTTCTGGTAATAAATCCTTCGCTTCTCTTTCAAACCATACATTTGAACCGAATTCACGGAACAAATCAGAAATATGTTGGACCGTTTCGTCTGTAATAATGGCTTCCCCATTTTCCGCATAGAACACTGGAATTGGAACTCCCCACGCACGTTGACGAGAAATACACCAATCTCCACGATCCCGTACCATGTTGAATAATCTTGTTTCTCCCCATGCTGGTACCCATTTCGTTTCTTTCACCGCTTGTAATAATTCATCGCGGAATTTTTCAATCGAAGTAAACCATTGGGCAGTTGCACGGTAAATAACAGGTTTCTTCGTCCGCCAATCATGTGGATAGGAGTGAGTAATGAATGTTAATTTTAATAAGGCTCCCACTTCTTCCAGTTTTTCTGTCACAGGTTTATTCGCTGCATCATAAAACAATCCTTCAAACCCAGGAGCTTCTGCTGTCATATGACCTTTATCATCGACAGGACAAAGCACATCAAGACCATATTTCTTTCCAATAAGAAAGTCATCTTCCCCGTGTCCTGGTGCCGTATGTACGCAACCAGTACCAGAATCAGTTGTGACATGTTCCCCTAGCATTACTAATGAATCACGGTCATATATCGGGTGTTTCGCCACGACATACTCCAACTCAGATCCTTTAACCTTTTTCGTTACTTGTAGATCTTCCCATTCCAACTCCTTCTTAACCTCTTCAAGTAAATCTTCAACAATGACAAACTTTTCTTCATTCACGCTTGCGACCACATAAGTTAAGTTAGGATGTACAGAAATCCCTAGGTTAGCTGGAATTGTCCAAGGAGTTGTCGTCCAAATAATGATTTTCGTGCCCTCTTCTAACACGCCTTTTCCATCTTTTACGTCGAACGCAACATAGATAGATGGTGAGCGTTTATCTTTATACTCAATTTCAGCTTCAGCAAGAGCAGATTCACTAGAAGGAGACCAATATACTGGTTTTTTTCCTTTATAGATATAGCCCTTCTTCGCCATTTCCCCAAACACTTTAATTTGTTGTGCTTCAAAAGCAGGTTTTAATGTAATGTATGGGTTTTCCCAGTCTCCACGTACTCCCAATCGTTTAAACTGTTCCCTTTGATTATTGATTTGTTCATAAGCATATTTTTCACAAAGTTTGCGGAATTCCGCAACGGTCATTTCTTTTCGTTTGACCCCTTTATTTGTTAAAGCTTGCTCAATTGGAAGTCCGTGAGTGTCCCACCCCGGAACATATGGTGCGTGAAAACCACTCATTGATTTGTAGCGAACAATAAAATCTTTTAAAATTTTATTAAGCGCGTGCCCCATATGGATGTCTCCATTAGCATAAGGGGGGCCATCATGTAATACAAAAAGGGGACGTCCTTTTGTCCGTTGTTGTACCTTTTCATAAATCTTCATTTCTTCCCATTTTTCTTGAATTTCCGGCTCACGTTTCGGAAGATTCCCACGCATTGGGAATTTCGTTTTTGGCATTAATAAAGTATCTTTAAACTCCATCCTCATAACCTCCTCTAATAGGTTCCTAATACATATGTTTCCAAAAATAAACTGATTCAACCATTTTCCTTATTCAAAAACACGATGATAGAAAATAGGTTTATTTAAAACAATAAAAAAAGCCTTCCAATCCCTATAAAGGGACGAGAAGGCTTACCCGCGGTACCACCCAAATTGGTAAACATATCTTGTTTACCCACTTAACATTCTTAACGTGAATGCGTCGCTATCATCTACTAGTCATCATACGTTCGAATCAAGTACTCAAGGGTGATTTTCCATTTCCCGGCTTATACTAGGCTTCCACCTTCCCTAGTTCGCTGTTGTATGACAATTATAAGCTTAAGGAATGTACTCTCCCTATCATCGTATACTCTTTAAATTCAGCTCTTAATTTCTCATTATAAAAAATGAAATCATGATTCGTCAAGATTAACGTTCTTCTTCTTGCAAACTGGTTAGCTCCGTTGCATCCACTTCAAATTCCATTAAATGATCCCAATCATCATTATTTAATAAATCTAACTGGGCTTCAATTAACATTTTAAAACGGGTACGAAATACTTTGGACTGCTTTTTCAAATCTTCAATCTCAATCGCAATTCTGCGAGCTTTCGATAGCGCTTCATTGATAATGCGGTCTGAGTTCTTCTCAGCTTCCTTAATAATTAACTTTGCTTCTTTATGAGCATTACTTTTTACTTCTTCAGCAGCTTCTTGTGCAACTAAAATGGACTTATTTAAGGTTTCTTCAATATTGGTGAAATGACCTAGTCTATCGTTTAATGATTCTAGTCTTTCTTCCAATTCCTTTTTTTCACGAATAATAAGTTCATAATCTTTAATCACTTGATTTAAAAACTCATTTACCTCATCTTCATCATAACCGCGAAAACCCCGACTAAATTCTTTGTTATGTATGTCTAACGGCGTTAAAGGCATTTAGCCACCTCCAAGCAAAACTCTAATGTATATTATAATGGTTTTTCGACGAATTGTGGGGGAATTCCTGCAATTTTTAGAAATTAATTCATTGTTCCTATAGTTATTCGCCATTTTTCTTTTTTAGTCTTCCCATTAACTGACATAATCCTACTTCTTCCAATTCCTCTTACTGAAATGACATCGCCTTCATCACATTCAAATGAAGTCTCTTCTACAGTCGTCCAATTTACTTTTACAAGCCCTGACTTAATTTGGTTTTGTACTTTTTGTCTTGATTGATGGGTAAAGGAGGAAAGAATGGTATCCAATCGTAAAGAACTTGTTGTAATCATACGTTCCCTCCATATCTCCTTTGTCTGAACAGCTTCATGTAGTGGCTTTTCCTCTAATGTTATAGAGGCTCTCCCAATTTGATCTAGATTCATTTTCACATAATCTTTGATTTCATTTGTAACGAAGAATTGGAAACAATCTCCATCCGCCAATATGTCTCCGTATTTTTCACGTCGTAACCCCAATCCCATAAGACTTCCAAGTACATTTCGATGCTCGAGGACAATAAACTTTTTTGGATATGTAACCTCAAACAATATTAGATTAAAATCGCCTTCTTCTGGGGAAAAATATTCAGGAAAAATTAGGGCTCGCTTCCTCTCTGCTTGCTCAGTACCACCAAAAAAAGAAACCGATATCTCTCCGTGATTTCCGACGATTGACTGAACAATCTTCTGTTCTCTCGGGTCAAGAAAATCAGTGAGCTTAGGGGCATATTGAGATTCCACTATCTGTTTCCAACCTAAAACCTTGTCAATAAATTCGTGTTCTTCTGGGCGAAAATGTTGATAAATAGTCATTGTTCTCTCTCCAAATTACAGTTATACCTTTTTTCTGCCACCTGCCTGTGACGTACGGCTAGTTTTATTTTATGAAAAAAGGAAGCCGGTTCCCAACCGTTCGCTTCCTTTCATGTCTTTTGATTTTTTGTATAAAAGCGGAATACATGAACTTTTGGATGGAGGAATGTCCTTTTCATTAAAACCAAAAATATAGTTGTTGTACCCCTTTTTTGGCTAGGTTCAACACAATAAAGGCAACAATTGGGGAAATATCAATCATGCCAAGTGGAGGAATGATTTTCCTAAAAGGTTCTAAAAAAGGCTCACAAATAGAACTTAAAAATCGGCCAAATGCATTTTCCCTAGCCCCTGGAAACCATGACATTAAAATATAAATAATGAGCGCCCATGAATAAATTTCAATAAGGAACGCGATACCCTGAATCACAATAATCATTCTACTTATTACCACCTTGTATTTTCAATTTCATCGCCTTCCATCATCTGGGAAATATTACCGGAGACTTCGACATTATCTGGTGTGCATAAAAATATTTTTGGGCCAAGCTGTTGAATATCTCCACCAATTGCGTAGACTGTGCCACTTAGGAAATCCACAATTCTTTTGGCTTGATCATGTTGGATCCGTTGTAAATTGACCACAACCGCTTTACGGTTTTTTAGATGGTCTGCAATCTCTTGCGCCTCCGCATAGACTCTTGGCTCTATCAAAATAACTTTAGAGGATTTCTGGACACTTTGCAAGCTCACAACATTTTGTTTAACAGGCTGCTGTTTTACTTGATTGGACGATGTTGTATGTTCATCTAGATCGCCATCTTCTTTAACGTCTTCATCTTCTTCATCTAAAAAGAAAAACGTTTTAAATTTCGATTTAATTCCCATCGATTATTCCTCCCATTACTATAGCATTATGCGGATCCGAATAGCTAAAAAGTGACTAGTCAGTCCTCTTTTTAAACATAGTTTCGAGATTCATCCTAAAACCGTCTATATTTTTTACTCGCCTACAAGTGCTGTACCAATTCTTACAAATGTAGCCCCTTCTTCGATTGCAATTAAATAGTCATTGCTCATCCCCATTGAAAGTTCTGTACATGGGGCATATTCCAAATTCAAACTTTGTATTTCCTGCTGCAGCTGTTTTAATTTGCGAAAGCAGGACCGGATGATTTGCTCATCTTCGGTTAAAGGTGCCATCGTCATAAGTCCAACGACTCGAATATGGGATAACTCCTCTAATTGAAGAATAAATTCCTTTACGCTTTCTTCCCCTAATCCATGTTTCGACTGTTCCCCAGATACATTCACTTGTACAAAACAAGAGATAGGCTTGTCCGCTCTTTTATGGATCTCCTTAGCAAGAGAGAGCCGATCCAAGGAATGAATATATGATACTTTATCGATGATATTCTTCACTTTTCTTGTTTGCAATGTACCGATAAAATGCCATGTAGGCTTGTCTCCTAGGATTTCATATTTATGTATTAATCCATCATCACGGTTTTCACCAAGGTGAGAAACTCCAGCATCTAACGCTTCCATGGCTCGCTCTGTTGATACATATTTCGTTACAGCAATAATTTGAATTTCTGCAGGATCTCGATTGATGCGTTGGCACGTATCCGCAATGTTTTTCCGAATCATCTCTAAATTATTTACTACCTTTTCCACCATTTCCATTCTCCTTCCAACCGATAAACCCGATCATTCTACCTGTTTTTCCATGATCCCTCCGATGGGAAAAAAACCGATGATCACAACTCGTGCAAAGCTTTGACGTTCGAATTTGAAGTTTCGGTATTCCTGCTTCCCTCAGGATCAATTCATTCATTCGCTTCAAATCTAAATAATATTGACCCGTCTCTTTCATGGTAAATGGCAACTCCTGGCTAGGAGATAGCCGCTTCTTCACCTGGTTGATCACCCTGTCATCTACAATATAACAATTACCACAAATGGAGGGGCCAATCACAACATGGATTTCATCTTCATGAATTCCTAGATTTTTCCATATTTTCACTAATTCAGCTGCAATTCCGAGTACGGTCCCTTTCCATCCGGCATGGACGATTCCTATTTTCTTCTTCTCAAATGAAAGAAAATAAATAGGGACACAATCAGCATAGCATAACGTTAAGAAAAGATTCGACTCATCTGTATATAATCCATCCGTATCAAGTAAACTGTCTTCGTACTGAAGAGCGCCCCTCCCCTTATGTAGCGATGTTACATATTGAATATGATGTTTGTGGGTTTGCTCTGCCCCAATCCATTCGTCAATAGGGAATGAAATCGAATTGGCCAACCGCTTTCGATTTATACGAACGTCTTCTACTTGATCCCCTACATGAAATCCCATATTCAATTCATCAAACGGCTTTCCACTGACACCCCCAAATCTTGTGGTGAAACCTGCAACAAGTGAGGGATCTTTTATTTGCCAATCTTTGATCAAATAATAGCTTTCATTTACTAATTGAAACGGCTCCATCATTTGACAATTCTCCCGACCATTTTTTCTTTAGTTTACCATAATGACACAATAAGAGTCACTTTATTTTCATGCTTTAGGTTGTTCTAGTTTGGCTTGAGTATAATATGAATCCTTATAGCGAACAAGTATAACATCTTCGCCAATTTTCACAATTTGGTTCCAAGGAATGACGGTATCCTCTTCTTTTCCAAAAAAGCCTAATAACTTACCTCCAGAACTAATTACGATTGCGACGATCCGACCTGTATCAAGGTCGATTTCAATATCGGATATATTTCCTAATTTCCGACCATCGGAAACACTAACAACATCTTTCACTTGAAATTCAGAAATGCGAACCATCCGTATTCCCCGCTTTCCCATGTAAACTTATTACCTAAATATATGCATGAAAACAAGATAAAGACCCTTTAAAAATCATTAAAGGGTCTTGAAAAATCTTTCAATTCAGTTGTTTTCATGTAACTTTACACTTTCAAAAAACTAATTAATGTTTTTATTCATTTGTTTAATGGCTGCTTTTTCAAGCCTAGATACTTGGGCTTGTGAAATTCCAATTTCTTCCGCAACTTCCATCTGAGTCTTCCCTTGGAAAAAGCGTTTGCGAATGATTAATTTTTCTCGATCATTTAATCTTTTCATTCCTTCTTTTAATGCCAGTTCTTCTACCCAATGACTGTCGCGGTTTTTGTCATCACTAAGCTGATCCATGACGTAAATTGGATCTCCCCCGTCATTATAAATCGGTTCAAATAATGACACCGGGTCCTGTATTGCGTCTAAAGCAAACACAATTTCTTCATGGGGAACTTCAAGTTCTTTACTAATTTCTTCCGCTGTCGGCTCCCTTGATGTCTTACTCATTAGTCGTTCCCGTACTTGTAATGCTTTATAGGCAATATCCCTTAAGGAACGGGAAACCCTTATCGGATTATTATCCCTTAAATAACGGCGAATTTCACCGATAATCATCGGGACTGCATAGGTAGAGAATCTTACATTTTGACCTAAATCAAAATTGTCTATGGATTTCATGAGACCAATACAACCTACTTGAAATAGGTCATCAACAAATTCTCCACGATTATTAAAGCGTTTAATAACACTTAGTACGAGGCGAAGATTCCCATTGACGAGCTTTTCTCGAGCAGAAAGATCGCCAGCTTGCATCACTTTAAAAAGCTCACGCATCTCCTCGTTTTTCAGTACAGGGAGCTTAGAAGTATCTACACCGCAAATTTCTACTTTGTTGCGAGTCAATTGAATTCCCTCCTTGCAGGAGCTACAGTTTCAAAGTTCAGTATCCCCCCGCAAGGAAAAAATATGCATAGCCTGTCTAGTGCACTTTCTTCATAAATGAAGTGTGAACCGTTGATATACTTCATACTTTCTAATCATTAAAATGATTAAAAGTTTAATTATTTCATTATTTTCGAATTTTCCCTCAACCTTTATAATTCGCTAAAAATCTCTTCTTTCCTCACAATCGAGTAGAGTGAACGAATCGGAATTTTGATTCGTTCGACCCTCTCACACCACCGTACGTACGGTTCCGTATACGGCGGTTCAATAATTTGAG